>NZ_VKHP01000230.1 GCF_010811875.1 Bradyrhizobium uaiense | reverse complement strand
AGCGTTGCCTTCACCAAGGAAGAAAGTGCCGAGACTGCGTCGGAGACGCTGTTGCCGGACCGCCCCATATCGCCGCATGCCAATCTGGTGACGGAAGCAGGACGGAAGGCGCTGGAGCAACGATCAGGCGTGCTTGACGTGCTTCTCGAGACCCGGATCGATCAGTTCGCCCTTCATCAGGAACAGCGGCGCCTTGTGATAGAGCTTCAGGTCGTTGAAGGGATCGGTGATGATCTTGGTCATCCAGACGAGGCCGGTCTCGACGTCGCGGATGAAGAACAGGTGGATGGTGCGGAACAGCAAGCCGCCGATACCGACCACGAGCCAGATCTTCGCGACCTGACGGGCGAAGTCGACCATCGTGACCCAGGGCTTGAACAGGCCGAACAGGGTCGGATCGAAGTACAGCACCATCGGCGAGAGCGCCCAGATCGCCATCAGCACGACCTTGCGCTGCAGGTTGTAGCCGACCTTGATGTCTTCCTTGTGCTCGTGGGTCGCCTGGTTGACGTGGTCATATCCCTTCGGCTCGAAGAAGAAGTGACCGGCCTGGCGCGAGGTCATCGAGACCAGCCAGCCGACCAGCGCCGACACGACCGGATCGAAGAACAGCATCACATAGGCGAACAGGAAGCTCAGCGCGCTGACGAAGTGCAGGCTCTGGTTGATCCGGCTGTGGTGGTAGAAGCGATGGTCATCCCAACGCTGGGTACGCAGCTCTTGCAGGAAGTTCTTGATCATTGGTTCCCCCAACATCTTTCGGGACAGGATTTACAGGGATTCGATGTATCGCGTGTGACATCATCATAATGACATATGACAATGCGGAGCGACGCCTTGACGCAACCGGAGCAGGGTCTCGCCTCATCCCGGAAAGGTTCATGGGGATGAGGCGGAGGAGATCGTAGCCTCCCGGTTCGGGCGCGCTGTGGCGAGCTCACCCAGGAGGACCGGCGGGCTGAGCCGCCTGGCTTGGCCACCTGCTAGGCGGCCTTGGCCACATCCGCCTTGCGGAAACGGACCAGCGAGAAATGGCCGAGCGGCGGGATCAGGCGGCGTTCCGCGAGCTCCATGCCGCCCGCGCCGGCCAGCCACTTGGTGTAGCGCGACCAGGCGAATTCGGCGGTCCGGAACCCGAGCGGGCGCACCACCGGCTGCAGCGTCTGCTCGATGAAGCGGCGGACGCCGGCATCGGCGCTGACGCGGGTCAGGATGATCAATTCGCCGCCGGGCTTCACCACGCGCGCGAACTCGTCCATCGCGGCTTCCGGATTCGGCACCGCCGACAGCACGTACTGCGCCATCACGACGTCGAACGAATTGTCGGGGAATTCGAGCTTCTCGGCATCCATCACCGCGAGACCCTCGACATTCTTCAGGCCCTGCTCGGCGACGCGCTTCTTGGCCTTCTCCAGCATCGCCTCGGAGATATCGGTGCCGAAGATGCGGACATTTTGGCCGTAGAGGGGCAGCGAGATGCCGGTGCCGACGCCGACCTCGAGCACGCGGCCGCCGATCTTGTTGGTGGCCTGGATCGCAGCCTGCCGGCCCTTGCTGAAAACGCCGCCGAACACGAGGTCGTAGATCGGCGCCCAGCGGTCATAGGCCTGCTCGACCGTCTCGCGGTCGAAGTCCATGGAACGGTCAGCGCCTAGCTTGATGATTTCAGCCATTGATAGTCTCTCGTCTTTCGTTCGATTGAGCTGTTAATTCGGAACCGCACTGCGGCCGGCGACGCGGCGCGCGGGCCGCGGCGCGCGGCTCGGCTGCAACGTGGCCAGATTGCCGATGAACTGACGCGCACTGTTTTCCCAGGAACGCTCCAACGCGAAATTGCGGCAGTCCGCGCGCGACATGTTCAGCGCGCGCAGGCAGGCGGAGCGCAGATCGTTGTCGATCGCGCCGATCGGATGATCCGCGATCACGTCCTTCGGGCCGGTCACCGGGAACGCCGCGACCGGCGTGCCGCAGGCCAGCGCCTCGAGCTGCACGACGCCGAACGTGTCGGTCAGGCTCGGGAACACGAAGACGTCGGCGGCGGCGAGATGCGAGGTCAAATCCTGGCCCTTCTTCTCGCCGAGGAAAATCGCGTCGGGATACTTCTGTTCCAAGGCCGCCCGCTGCGGGCCGTCGCCGACCACAACCTTGGAGCCCGGCAGATCCAGCGACAGGAAGGCGTCGAGATTCTTCTCCACGGCGACGCGGCCCATGGTCATGAAGATCGGCCGCGGCAGATCGAGCAGCGCCGGCTGGTCCGGATTGAAAATTTTGGTGTCGACGCCGCGGGTCCAGAAGCCGAGCCGGCGGAAGCCGCGCTCGGCAAGCTCGGAGCGCAGCGAGTCGGTCGCAACCATCGTCATCGACCCCGCCGCATGGAAGTGACGCAGCACGGCGTAGCCGACGCTGTCGGGAATGCCGGTGCGCACCGAAACATATTCCGGGAAGCGCGTTGTATAGGAGGTGGTGAAGGCGAGCTTGTTGCGACGGCAATAGCCACGCACCGCCCAGCCGATCGGTCCTTCGGTCGCGATGTGGATCGCCTCGGGCGCGGCCTCCTCGATCCGGCGCGCGATCTCGCGGCGGTTCGGCAGCGCCATCCGCAGGCCCGGATAGGTCGGCACGCCGACCGAACGGAAACCGTCGGGGGTGAGGAATTCGATCTCGGCGCCAAGCGTCTCGGCGCTGCGCGCGAGCGACGTCAGCGTCCGGACCACGCCGTTGACTTGCGGATGCCAGGCATCGGTCGCAACGAGTATGCGCATTGCAGGAGATCCAAATCGTTAATCTTGATTCTGCTCGCACGACGTTCTGACATGGATGTTTCAAACGTATGACGTCATCGAAATGTTAGGTTGTTTTTCAGGGCAAACCGCCGGTTTTTCGTGTAACATGTCAATCAGATGTCAGAGCAGACTGAAAATCCCGGCACCGCGCGCCGCAGGCTCAAACGGCGAAACTCGTCGTTCCTGATCCTCGCGGCCGGCATGCTCGTGTTCGCCGCCGCCGCTGCCGCGCTGTTCTACGGTCTGCGTTCGACAACGCTCTCGATCGCGGTCGGCCCGACCGGCAGCGAGGACGTCAAACTCATCCAGGGCTTCGCGCACGCGTTTGCGCGCGACGGCAGTTCGGTGCGGCTGAAGCCGGTGACGACACAGGGCGCCGACGAAAGCATTGCGCTGTTCGCTGCCAACAAGGTCGACCTCGCGGTCGTGCGCGGCGACCTCAATCTGCCGGCGAGCGCCGAATCGGTTGCGATCCTGCGCAAGAATGTCGTTGTGCTGTGGGCGCCGTCAGGCGGCAAAGGCAAGCCGCGGTCTGCGAAGATCAAGAGCATCGACGATCTCCCCGGCCACAAGGTCGGCGTCGTCGGCAGCACCCAGGCCAACGTCACGCTGCTGCGCGTGATCCTGACCGAGTCCGGCGTCAACCCCGACAAGGTCACGATCACTCAGTTCGCCGTCAACAAGGTCGCCGATCTCGCGCGCGATTCGTCGCTCGATGCCTACATGACCGTCGGGCCGCTCGACAGCAAGGTGACGGCCGAGGCCATCGCTGCGACCGCGGCGGCGCGCGGCGAGCCGAAGTTCCTCCCCATCGACGTCTCGGAAGCGATCGCGCAGAAGCATCCGCTCTACGAGTCCGAGGAGATCGCCGGCAGCATCTTCTCCTCCTCGCCCGCGCGCCCCGAGGACAAGGTCGAGACCGTCGGCGTCAATCACCTTATCATCGCGCAGCACACGCTGCACGAATCGACCGTCGGCACGCTCGATCGGCAATTGTTCACGCAGCGACTCCAGGTCGCGCGCGACCTGCCGGCCGCCGCCAAGATCGAGAAGCCTGACACCGACAAGGATGCCGCGCTGCCGGCGCATCAGGGCGCGGCCGCCTACATCGACGGTACCGAGCGCACCTTCCTCGAAAAATACTCCGACTACATCTGGGGCGGCATCCTGCTGGTCTCCGGCCTCGGCTCGGCGGGCGCCTGGCTGCGCCACTACGCGAAGCGCGACGAGCGCGAGCAGTACATCACCCACCGCGACAATCTGCTGAAGCTGATCGCGCGGGTACGCGGCGCCGAGACGGCGGAGGAACTCGCCGCAATGCAGGGCGACGCCGACGCGCTGCTGCGCGAGGCGCTCGATTGCTACGACGACGGCGCGATCGAGGAAGGCGATCTCTCGGCGATCGGGCTGACGCTCGAGCAATTCCATCACGCCGTCTCCGACCGCCGCGCCGTGATCAATGGCGACAGGCCGGGCCTGCCGAGGATACGGGCCGGCTAGGCACGCACGCCGATTGCACCGAGAGCAATGTGTACCGAGAGCAATGTTTGGATTGCGCGTGCATATGCGCGTCGCCATGTTGAGTACGACCACAACGCTCCGCACGACATTATGACCACGTCCATCATCGTTGACATGCCCGCGCCGTTCGTACTCGCGGTCGCGCTGGCCGCAGTCTTCCTGATCGCCTTCATGAAGGGCGCGTTCGGCGGCGGCTTCGCCATCGTCGGCATTCCGCTGCTCTCGCTGGCGATGGACCCGATTGCGGCCGGCGCGCTGCTGGCGCCGCTGTTCGTCGTCATGGACATCACGGCGCTGCGGTTCTGGAAGCCCGACACCTGGTCGCGCACCGACCTCGCGATGCTGCTGCCCGCGCTCGTCGTCGGCATCGGCCTCGGCTATTTCGTGCTGCGCGATCTCGACCGGCATGCGGTCGAGATCGTGATGGGCGTGGTGACGCTGGTGTTCGCCGCGCTGTGGTTCATCGGCGGCGGCGAGATCAAGCCGCGACCGCGCTCGACGATCAAGGCGACCTTCGCCGGCCTCTCATCTGGCGTCACCACGATGGTGGCGCATTCGGGCGGGCCGCCGCTTGCGATTTACCTGTTGCCGCTCGGCATGTCGAAGGCGCTCTATGCCGGCACCACCAGCCTGTTCTTCACGGTCGGCAATCTCCTGAAGGCCGGTCCGTGGCTCGTGCTCGCCACGCCGTCGCGAAGCCTGTGGATATTGATGGCGCTTTGCGTGCCGGCCGTGCCGGTCGGCGTCTGGGCCGGATGGCGGCTGCACGAACGCCTCGACCAGCGCGCGCTGTACCGCACCTGCTACGCCATTCTCGTCGTCACCGCGGCGAAGCTGCTGTGGGACGGACTGGCCGGATACATTCACCTTTGAGCGCCGCCGGCGTCGTTGCTTCTCGTCAGGAAGATCGCGCGCTCCGGCTGCCGCTCACGGTGACAGCCAGCGGCCCGATCCCCTCGAGCGGTTTGACCATCTCGTCCGGCTCGAGCCGCCTGCGCGCCACGAAGGAGAAATGGCGGCGCAGCTTCAGGACCGGCTTCTCGATCCAGTGCCAGGAGAATGCCGCAAACGCCGTGATCAGCACCAGCGCGACGGCGAACTGCACGATCAGCGACGCATTCGGCAGCCACACTTTCACCACCTGCTGCATCGGAAAGCCATACAGGTAGATGCCGTAGGAGTAGTCGCCCTTCGAGAACAGCGGCAGCCGCGGCAGATTGGAGACGCCGAGGAACACGGTGATGTAGACCAGCGCCGGAGCGACGACGGCATTGAGGACGGGCTGGGTGATCCAGGCCGCCGGCCCAAGCAGTGCGGCGCCGAGGCAGAGCGCACAGCAGGCGGCGAGAATGCGCCCGTCATAGGGAATACGGTCACGGCAGAGGTAGACTGCGATTGCGAGCAGACAGGCGACCGGCAATTTCGCGCCACGACCGAGAAACAGCGCCGTGCTGAAGATCTTGTCGTACATCGTGCCGGCAACGCCGGGCGGGAGTTGCGACGGACTGGCGGCATGCCCGGTGATCTGCACGGCAAAGCCAATGCCGACCAGAATGACAACGCCGAGCACGATCAGCGCCGGTCTGCGCAGCAGCCCGAACGCCATGATGAGCGCCATCACAGCGTAGCAGCCATATTCGAACGGCACGGTCCAGAGCGAACTGTTGACCTCCGGCGCGGGATTTCCGGTGAACACGCCCGGCAGCGTGTAGTTCACCAGGCCGACGACGTTCGTGAAGTATTTCCAGGTGCCGGCGCTGGTGAAATAGTCGGCGAGCGGCAGCGTCGTGAAGATCGGCCCGAGGATCAGCGCCGACAGCACGATCTCGACCGCGAGTGCCGGAATGATCCGCAAGCCGCGATTGATCAGAAATTCCTTAACGCTGAGCCGCAGCCCGCTCGCGGCGATCAGAAATCCGCTCAGTGCGAAGAACATCACCAGGATCGCAAATTGCGGAAACCAGATGATCCACGCCTGATCGGAGGTGCCGCTGCCAGTCGCGACATAGGGCGTATGGCCCGCGACCACGGCGATCGCGAGCGCAACACGGATAAAATCGAACCCGGGACCGAAGCCTTTCTGCCGATCCAGCATGCTCCCGATCGAAGGCGCTGGCATGATTTCTGCTCCATTCCGAACCACGCCTTTGGACAGCAAGCCTCGCGCCAGGATAGATGTCCTGATGCGGTACAACCTGCCCGGCAAGGCGCCCTTAACCGTGCGACGAAACACGGACGAAACAAATCCCTAACGCCACGAAACCATTTTGGCGATTTCGTGCAAACGTCCTGAAACGCCTCACCTGTACTGGTTTGACCCAACGACGCGCCGGAACTGGCGCGCAGGGCGCAAACAACAGGGGTCGAAAATGTTCAATTCCATCAAGCTGAACGGACGTCTCGCTGCCGCCGCCTTCGGTGCGCTGGCGATTGGATCAGTCGCTGTCGCAAATACCGCCGCGGCCGCTCCGCTGCCGATGTTCCCCTTCATCCTGACGCCTCCGACCCAAGCGGT
Source organism: Bradyrhizobium uaiense (assembly GCF_010811875.1). Lineage (GTDB taxonomy): Bacteria > Pseudomonadota > Alphaproteobacteria > Rhizobiales > Xanthobacteraceae > Bradyrhizobium > Bradyrhizobium uaiense. Next base: position 8,288 of record NZ_VKHP01000230.1, on the reverse strand, counting down.
ACAGCCGCCGGTGCAGTCGATTCCGCAGGTGCAGGAGGAGGACCGTTCGGTCGAGTTGCCCGCCCGGCTGCGCCGCCAGATCGTTGCCTATCCGACGCGCGAGGCGCCCGGCACCATCATAATCGATACCCCGCACACCTATCTCTATCTCGTGCTCGGCAATGGCCAGGCCATGCGCTACGGCATCGGCGTCGGCCGCGACGGCTTCACCTGGTCGGGCACCCAGACCATCACCAAGAAGGCGGAGTGGCCGGATTGGACGCCCCCGCCGGAAATGATCGCCCGCCAGCCCTATCTGCCGCGCCAGATGGCCGGCGGCCCCGGCAATCCGCTCGGCGCCCGCGCCATGTATCTCGGCGGCACCATCTATCGCATCCACGGCACCAACGCGCCGGAGACGATCGGCACCCGCGTGTCCTCCGGTTGCCTGCGCCTGACCAATGAAGATGTCTCCGACCTCTATGCGCGGGTCAGCGTCGGCACCAAGGTGATCGTGCTGCCGATGACCGACCGCCGCGCCGATCTCGGCTCGGCCGTCCGCTAGACCCGACATATCCAGACGTCGACGACGGCTCCGGCAATCACGCCGGGGCCGTTGCCGCGTTCACAATCGTTAACGTCCAGATCATTAACGTCTAAGTGATCTCAGGCCAGCCACCCGCCTCCGCCCCTGAAGCAGCTTGATCCCGCCATACTGGCGCCCTCGTCGGGAGGCCTGTACAACCCGTCAAAGTTGATTTTCATCCGGGGGAATGATGCGTCTACCGATGCATCCAAGAACAATCGCGCTCGGCATCACTGTGGTCCTGGTCTCGTTCGCGATCAGCCTCAAGGCCATGGATTGGCTGGCGCCGAGCGTCACGGTGCAGACGCCGCCGCTGGTCCAGCTGCCGCCGCTGCCCCAGGCGCCGCGCTCCTCGACGGTCGTGGCGCAGGTCTCGGTCGCGCTGTCGGCGATCCGCGATGCCGCCGAACGCGGCGCGCCGAAGACCTTCGGCGGCAAGGCCGACAACCCTGTTCAGCAGATCCTGCAAAATGCCGACATCGGCTGGACCGCGTCACGTGGTCCGATCGCGGCCACCGGCGCGCAGGACCTGCTGACACTGACGACCCCGATCAACGGCACGCTCAAGGTCACCGGCTCGCTGTCGGACAAGGCGACGGGCGCGGTCACCAACGCGCTCGGCAGCCTGCTCGGCGGCAATGTCGCCAAGCAGATCGGCTCCGTGAACATCAAGAACGTCAACGCCAATGCCGACATCAAGGGCAACGTCACCCTGACCGCGCGGCCGAAGCTCGGCGCGTCCTGGCGGATCGAGCCGAACCTGCAGGCCCAGGTCAATCTCGGCGACACCAGCCTGTCGGCCGCCGGCGTCCGCATCAGCGTGCCGGCCCAGGTCAAGCCGGTCATCGACAAGGCGGTCGCCGATCAGATCTCCGCGGTCGAGGCGCGATTGCGCAACGATCCGGTGTTCCAGAACAACGCCCGCGCGCAATGGACCAAGGCCTGCCGCTCGATCCCGCTGCAGGGCACCGGCGGCACCTCGTCGATGCCGCCGATGTGGCTCGAGCTGCGACCGACCCGCGCGATCGCCGCGCAGCCGAAGGTCGATGCGTCCTCGATGATGCTGACGATGGGGATCGAGGCCGAGACGCGGATCACCGAGACGCAGACCACCCCGAACTGCCCGTTCCCCGACAAGCTCTCGATCGTGCCGCCGATGCCGAGCCAGGTCGCGATCGGCCTGCCGGTCGACCTGTCGTTCACCACGCTGACGCAGCTCGTCGAGGCGCAGCTGAAGGGCAAGACCTTCCCCGAGGACGGCTCCGGCCCGGTCGACGTCACCGTCAAGAGTGCGAGCATCGCCGCCTCCGGCGACCGGCTTCTGATCTCGCTGTTGGTGCACGCCAAGGAGAAGAAAAGCTTCTTCGGTTTGGGCGCCGAGGCGACCGTCCACATCTGGGGCCGGCCGCGGCTCGACCAGGCGGCGCAGACGCTGCGGCTCGCCGACGTCGAGCTGGCGGTCGAGTCCGAGGCGGCGTTCGGCCTGCTCGGCGCCGCCGCGCGGGCTGCGATCCCGCACATGCAGCAGGCGCTCGCAGACCGGATGGTCGTCGACCTGAAGCCATTCGCGACCAACGCGCAGCGCAAGATCGCCACCGCGATCGCCGACCTGCAGAAGAACGAGGAAGGCATCCGCGTCGACGCCGAGGTCAACAGCATCCGCCTTGCCGGCATCGCGTTCGATTCGAAGACGCTCCGGGTGATCGTGGAAACCGACGGCACCATCAAGGCCGCCGTGACGGCGCTGCCCGCGCTGTAGTCTTCTCCCTCTCCCCGCCCTTCGCGGGGAGAGGGTCGGGGTGAGGGGCTCTCTCCACCAGGCGGTGCGATCGGAAGGACCTGTACCCCCTCACCCGGATTGCTTCGCAATCCGACCTCTCCCCGCAAGCGGGGCGAGGTAAAGCGGCACTCCGCTGATCGAGCAGCGACAGCGGCATATGCCCAAAAAGTCGTCTTTGCGACAGGTTGCCGCACCGGATAGAAGGTGCCCGGTGGAAGCAACCAACGAAAAGTCAGGGAGACAAACACGATGAAATCGCTCTTGGCCGCAGCAGCGGCCGGCCTCGCGCTTGCGGCCTCCGGCACCGCGGCTCACGCCCAGATCTCCGATGACGTCGTCAAGATCGGCGTTCTCACCGATATGTCGAGCCTCTATGCGGACGCCACCGGCAAGGGCTCGGTTGCAGCGGTCGAAATGGCGGTCGCAGACTACGGCGCCAAGGTGAAGGGCAAGCCGGTGCAAGTCGTCGTGGCCGATCATCAGAACAAGCCCGACGTTGGCGTCAGCATCGCGCGCAACTGGTACGACAACGAGAAGGTCGATGCGATTCTTGACGTGCCGACCTCGTCGGTCGCGCTGCCGATCTCGGCGCTGACGCGCGAGAAGAACAAGATCCACATCAATTCCGGCGGCGGCTCCTCCGACATCACCGGCACCGCCTGCTCGCCCAACACCGTGCACTGGACCTACGACACCTACGCGCTGTCGAACGTCGCCGGCAAGGCGATGGTCAAGCGCGGCGAGGACACCTGGTTCTTCGTCACCGCCGACTACGCCTTCGGCATGGCGCTGGAGCGCGACGCCGCCAACGTCGTCAAGGAGACCGGCGGCAAGGTACTGGGCGACGTGCGCCATCCGCTCAACTCGTCGGACTTCTCGTCCTTCCTGCTGCAGGCGCAGGCCTCGAAGGCCAAGGTCGTGGCGCTGGCGAATGCCGGCGGCGACACCACCACCGCGCTGAAGCAGGCCGCCGAGTTCGGCCTGAGCCAGGGCGGCCAGAAGCTGATCGCGCTGCTGATGGAAATCACCGATACCCATGCGCTGGGCCTGAAAGCGACGCAGGGCCTGATCGTCACCGACGCGTTCTACTGGGACATGAACGACGAGACCCGCGCCTTCTCGAAGCGCTTCAACGAAAAAGTCGGCCACATGCCGACCATGATCCAGGCCGGCCTCTATTCCGCGACCATGCATTACCTGAAGGCGATCGACGCGATCGGTACCGACGAGGCGCCGAAGGTCATGGAGCAGATGCGCAAGACGCCGATCAACGACTTCTTCGCCAAGAACGGCCATATCCGGATCGACGGCCGCATGGTTCACGACATGTATCTGTTCGAGACCAAGAAGCCCGAGGAATCCAAGGGCGAATGGGACCTCTACAAGCTGATCGCAACCGTACCCGGCGACGAAGCCTTCCGTCCGCTCGACAAGGGCGGCTGCCCGCTGGTGAAGTCGAACTGACGAACACGCCGCTGTGGGCGATCCGGTCGCCCTAGCCCGCGCCCGATGACGGTGGAAAAGAAAACGCGCCCGGCTGCACCGGGCGCGTTTTTCTTTGCGCGACAGGCTTCGGCCACCGCCGCGTCAGCCGAGATCGCGCCTAGTCGCCGTTCGCGCCCGGGATCATCCAGGTCGAATAGGTCTGCCAGACGCCATCGCCCAGATTGCGTTGATAGGCGATGAAATCGGCGTGGTCGCCGTGCACGAGCTCATAGCGATAATGCCTCGAGAGGTCGTCGATCTGCTTGGTCATGGAACGTCTCCGTCAGAAGGGAAAGTCCTGTATCTCGACGTAGTCGGCGCGAACCGAACGTCAATTGAATGACACGCATCATTCAATCACGGACGCGCGATCCGCATCTGGACGGCAGCTTCAGCGCCCGGCGCGATGCGAACCGTGGCGCGGCACCTCGCCGATGCCGATACCGCTCTCCTGGGCCTGAAGCCGCTGCAGCACCGCGGGCGGTAGCAGCACCAGCCTGGCCGCAGGCGTCGGCGCACCGTTATTGAGCACGTCGCGATAGGGATAGAGCGCCTGGTAGGCGGCGGGCTCCGAGATCGCGGCCTGGGCCGAGGCCGCCGTCGCCGCGATAGCCGACAGCACTGCTGCCAGCGCGATGGTTTTGAACGTCCTTGCGAGGTGGGAAATCCTGGTGGTCATGGCAACGCTCCTGCGATTTAGATCGCATACGATTAATTCGTTCGCGCCTGATAAAGGCATGGAACGACCGGTCTTCAAGTATCCCGATTTAATCGGATGCGATTTATTCGGGCGCGCGGCTTCAAATATCCGTGTGACCGGCGGCGCCATGCGCGGCCGGCAAGGCCGGTCTGTCCGCGCGGCGCGACCGGCACCGGCGCCGCGTCAGCCGGCGCTGCCGATCGCAAGCGCAGATCGATCTGAAACATTGAAACGCGATCGCAGCGCCGCGATGCGCTTGCTTTCGAACCGGTCAAATTCGAGCAAGATCGGACAAGCGGCCGAGGTTGGCAGGATTTAACATCCACGCCATAGTGAATGACTATCCTGGTCATGCGCGAATGTGGGGTCAGCTATGGACGTGTCACCTTCTGGTAGCGAGAGCCAAAGCACGCCGCAGCCGCCACAAGCAACGCGCCAGGAGAATGCGCACGCTGCAACGCGCACCCCGGCCATCATTGTCGGCGTCGTTGCAGCCGTCATCGTTGCGCTGTCTGTCTACTATCTGCTGCGGCCCGAGCCGCTGCTCGTGCAGGGCGAGGTCGATGCAACGCGGCTCGATATCGCCGCGCGCGTCGACGGACGGGTCAAGGAGATCCCGGTCGAGCGCGGTCAGAACGTTCCCGCAGGCGCCGTGCTGGTGAGCATCGACAACCCGGAAACGCTCGCCAAACAAGACCAGATGCGGGCGGCGAAGGCCGTTGCGGATGCGCAGCTCGCCAATGTCATGGTTGGCACGCGGGTGGAGACCATAGCCGCACGCAAGGCGGAGATGCAGCGCGCCGAAGCCGCACAGGTGCTGGCGCAAAAGACCTTCGATCGCGCCAAGACTTTGACCGAGCAAGGCAACGCGCCGCAGGCCCGCCTCGATCAGACCACCGATGCGCTGCACGAGGCCGAGCGCGGGCTCGATCAGGCGAAATCGGCCTATGAGCAGGCGGTCAACGGCTACACCAAGGAAGAACGCGCGATTGCCAAGGCGAATGTCGAGAAGGCCGAAGCGGACATCCAGAGTGTCCAATCGGTCATCGATCAGCTCGCGGTTTACGCTCCCGTCGCCGCGCAGGTCTATCAGCGCAACGTAGAGCCGGGCGAGTTCGTGTCGCCGGGCGTGCCGCTGGTGACGCTGATCAATCTCGGCGATCTGTGGATCCACTTCGATCTGCGCGAGGATCTGGTGAAGGGCTTGAAAGTCGGCGACAAGTTCGATGTCCGCATCCCCGCGCTCGACGACCGCCATGTCACGGTCGAGGTCAAGCTGATCGCAACCAAGGGCGAATATGCGAGCTGGCGGGCCACCCGCGCCACCGGCGATTTCGACCTGCGGACATTCTCGATCCGCGCCTATCCGGTCCAGCCGGTGCCCGAACTGCGGCCGGGCATGAGCGCCTATCTCGACTGGCGGTCGCGTCAATGAGGCTGGCGACGAAACCCGGCTTCTGGCTGGTCGCACAGCGCGAGTGCCGGTGGCTGTTCCGCGACCGCGTCGCATTGCTGCTGATCTTCGGCGTGCCGCTGTTTGCCTTCGTGGTGCTCACCACCGTGTTCAGCCAACCGGTGATCCGGGGCCTCGGCGTCACCATCGTCGACAGCGACAAGTCGGATACCTCGCGCGCGCTGACGCAGCATGTGGCGGCGTCTCCGAGCCTGAGAATCGTCGACGACTCCGGCTCGCTGTCATCAGCCGTGCAGGACATCCGGTCCGGCAAGGCGATTTCGGCGATCTTCATCCCGCCGAATTTCGAACGCGACCTCAAGGCCGATCGCCGCCCGCAGGTGGTCGGCTTCTACAACCAGCAATTCCTGACCGCGGCCGGCATCGCCTCGTCCGGCCTGAACGATGCGCTGTCCGCCGCGGCGAACGCCGCCGCGCCCGCCGGCCGCGCCGCACCCGCGGCGGCCTCGATCGGCACGCTGAGCGCGGAGACCATCGCACTGGTCAATCCGCAGAAGAACTACGCCCAGTTCCTGTTGCGCGCGCTGCTGCCGACCATCATCCACGTGGTGATCACGCTCGCCGCGGGCTATTCGGTCGGCTCCGAATTCCGCCGCCGCAACGCGCGGGAATGGCTCGAAAGCGCCGGCGGCGATCCGATCGCCGCGCTCGCCGGCAAGCTGGCGCCGCTGTTCGTTCTCTTCATCCTGATCATGCTGGCCCAGCCGCTGGTCCTCGAGGGCGTGTTGCAGATTCCCTTCAAGGGCGATACGCTGCTGATGATCGCCGCGGGCCTGCTGCTGATCATTGCCTATCTGTCGCTCGGCGCGCTGCTGCAGCTCCTGGTCGGCGACCTCGCGACGGGGCTCGGACTTGCAGGCCTGATCGCCTCCCCCGCCTTCGGCTATGCCGGTGTCGGCTTTCCCACCATCGGCATGAATACGTTTGCGCAAGTCTGGAGCGCGATCCTGCCGCTGCGCTGGTACATGGCGGTCCTGATGGGACAGGCGGCGCGCGGATTGCCGGCCTCTGAATCGGCGGTCCCGTTCGCCGCGCTCGCGGGCCTCGCGCTGCTGTTTGCCGCGCTGGCATTGCTGCGCATGGCGAGCCTGACGCGCAGGGGCTGGTTCACGACGGCGCGGCCGACTGAGCCGATCGTCAACGAAGAAACGCCACGCGGGGTCGGCGGGGCGTTCATGGCGGAGTGGCGGCGCGTGCTTGGAACGCGCAGCGCCTTCAGCCTGCTGTTCCTGGCTCCGCTGGTCTACGGCATCTATTATCCGCAACCCTATCTAAACCAGATCCTGCGCAAGCTGCCCATTGCGGTCGTCGACAATGATCTCAGCGATCTCTCTCGCCAAATCGTCGAGACGCTGGATGCGAGCGGCACGTTGAGCGTGACGGTTCGCGCCCGCACGCTCGCAGAGGCGCGCACCGCCATCGACCGCGGCCAGGCCTTTGCCGCCGTGCAGATCCCGCCCGGCACCGAACGCGACGTGCTCAAGGGCCTGACGGCGCACATCCCGGTCTATGCCGACGCGACCTATCTGTTCATCTTCAGGTCGACCGCGGGCGCGGTCGCCACCGCGATCGGCACGCTGACATCCGAGCTGGTGTCGCGGGGCGCCCGCGCCGACGGCAGTCTGGTCAAGGCCAAGCTCGCGAGCATCAGCCCGGCCAACGTCCTGCTGCAACCGATCTTCAACCCGGTCGGCGGCTATGCCAGCTACATCGTCCCGGCGGCGTTCATCCTGATCCTGCAACAGACGCTGCTGATCGGCGCGGCGATGCTGACCGGCACGGCGCTGGCAAACTCCCGCAGCACGGTCGCGGGCGTGTTCGGGCGCGGCGTTGCCCATCTGACCATCTATCTGCCGGCGCTCGCACTCTATCTGATCGTGCTGCCGCGGATCTATGGCTTTTCCACGCTTGGACATCTGCCGCAGATCTTCGCGCTGGCGACCGTCTTCCTGCTGGCGACGAGCTTCATGGGACAGGCGATCGGCGCCTGGTTCACGCGGCCGGAAAACGCCACCATCCTGCTGCTGGCGACCAGCCTGCCGCAATTCTTCACCGCCGGCTTCGCATGGCCGCGTGAGGCGATCCCCCCTGCGGCCACCGCACTCGGCCGGCTGTTTCCGGCCGACTCGGCGATCGACGGCCTCGTGCGCATCAACCAGCTCGGCGCAAGCATCTGGGAGGTCTCGCATGACTGGTTCAGGCTGTGGTGTCTGGCACTGGGCTATTTCGTGCTCGCGGTGATCTCCGCGCTGGTGTTCAAGAGAGGAGCGCAAGATGCCCAACG
>NZ_VKHP01000229.1 GCF_010811875.1 Bradyrhizobium uaiense | reverse complement strand
GGGTGTGGCAGTCAGTGGTTGTGGTGGGGGTCTCGCCACGAGTCACATTGTGGAGAGAGCCCCCACCCGGATCGCATCTCCGATGCGATCCGGCCTCCCCCGCAAGCGGGAGAGGGAGTCGAGTCCCGATGGCGATCCTACTCAGCCGCGCGCTTGGCGGCCTTCTCGAATTTCTTGAAGACGCGGTCGCGCTTCAGCTTCGACAGATAGTCCACGAACAGCACGCCGTTGAGATGGTCGATCTCGTGCTGGATGCAGGTGGCGTAGAGCCCCTCGGCATCCTCCTCATGCGGCTTGCCGTCGAGGTCGGTGAAGCGCAGGCGCACCCGCGCCGGGCGCTCGACCTCCTCGTAATATTCGGGGATCGACAGGCAGCCCTCTTCGTAGACCGACAGCTCTTCCGAATGCGAAATGATCTCCGGATTGATGAACACCCGCGGCTGCGGCGTGGTCTCGCCGTTCTCGTCGCGCTTGGCGAGGTCCATGGTGATCAGCCGCAGCGGCTGCGCGACCTGGATCGCCGCGAGCCCGATGCCGGGCGCGTCATACATGGTCTCGAGCATGTCGTCGGCGAGCTTGCGGATCTCCGGCGTCACCTTCTCGATCGGTTTCGACACCAGCCGCAACTGCTTGTCCGGCAGGATGATGATTTCTCTTAATGCCATGGCGGCGATTTAAGCCGGTGACTTCATGGGGTCAATGCGCTCAGGAACCCGTTAGGACAACGTTAACCACGTTTCTTCACCCCGGATTAACCAGGAAAATTCAGAAAGCATTTACCATAATCGTTCCCCCTTCGTTCGCGTCCGGCCGCGAATCGGCTACAACCGATGGCATGAACGAGATTCTGCTCACGATTGGCGACCTTCCGGTCCGTGTCTCCGACGCGTTGATCGGCCTTGGCGCGCTGGCGCTGATCCTGCTGTTCGCCATCGCCGTGGTGATCGCACGCGGCAGCCGACGCGGTGCGGAACTCGCGATGGCCCAGGCGATTCGCGCCGACGAGCTGGAGGAGCGGCTCGCCGACATGCTGCGGGCCCAGAGCGAATCCTCCGGACGGGTCGATGCCAAGGTGGATGCCTTCGCGCAGGCGCTGGCCGGCCGCCAGGCCGAGATGGCCCGCGCCGTCAACGAGCGGCTGGATTCGGTGACCCATCGGGTTGGCCAATCGATGGAACAATCGACCCGCAACACGATGGATTCGCTGCGCGTGCTGCATGAGCGGCTCGGCATCATCGATCACGCCCACAAGAACCTCAACGAGCTGACCACCCAGGTGACGACCCTGCGCGACGTGCTCGCCAACAAGCAATCGCGCGGCGCGTTCGGCCAGGCGCGGATGGAGGCGATCGTCCAGGACGGCATGCCGAAGGGCTCGTTCGCGTTCCAGCATACGCTGACCACGGGCAAGCGGCCGGACTGCGTCGTGTACCTGCCCGATCAACGCCCGCTCTGCATCGACGCCAAGTTTCCGCTGGAGGCGATGACCGCGCTGCACGATGCGCGCAGCGACGAGGAGCGCAAATCGGCCTGCCAGCGCCTGCGCGCCGACGTGCTCAAGCATGTCAGCGACATCGCGGAAAAATACCTGATCCCGGGCGAGACCCAGGACACCGCGCTGATGTTCGTGCCCTCGGAATCGGTCTACGCCGAAATCCATGACGGCTTCGACGACGTGATCCAGAAGGCCTATCGCGCCCGCGTCGTGCTGGTGTCGCCCTCGCTCTTGATGCTGGCGATCCAGGTGATGCAGCAGATCCTGAAGGACGCCCGGATCCGCGATGCCGCCGACCAGATCCGCAACGAGGTGATGCATCTTGGTGATGATCTCGGCCGGCTGCGCGAGCGCGTGCTCAAGCTGCAAAATCACTTCGGCCAGGTGAATGAGGACGTCAGGCAGATCCTGATCTCCGCCGACAAGATCGAAAAGCGCGCCGGCCGCATCGAAGAACTCGACTTCAGCAAGTCCGAGAGCCCGATCGAGGTGCCGCGCTTCGTCAAGCCCGCCGCCACCGACCTGTTCCCCGCCCCGCGCAAGCTGCAGGCGGGGGAGTAGTATGGCACTCGATATCAGCTCATAGTCGGTGTCATCGCCCGGCTCGACCGGCGATCCAGTATCCCAGAGGCGGCAGTTGGGAGCACGCACTTACTACGTCTACATCCTTGCGAGCCACATCGGCGGCATGCTCTACATCGGTGTGACAAATGACCTCATTCGCCGCGTCGGCGAGCACAGACTGAAGCTCATCAAGAGCTTCACTGAGAAATATGATGTGGTGAAGCTTGTCTACTTCGAGCAGTTCGACGATCCTGAGAACGCGATCAAGCGCGAGAAGCGGTTGAAGAAGTGGAATCGAGCCTGGAAGGCTCGTCTGATCGAAGAGAACAATCCAAATTGGGAAGACTTGTATCCGGGAATTGCAGGTGTCTAACTGTGCGTCATGCCCCGCGAAGGCGGGGCATCCAGTACGCCGGGACGACGGTGGCTGGACGGAATCGTCACGGAGTACTGGATCGTCCGCCTTCGCGGACGATGACCTCACGATGGGATAGATGACTGCCCCCAACGCCACAGCCATGCCGAAAAAAACCACCCCTGCCGCCACCTCCTGGCGCGACGGCTTTGCGGTGTACCTGCAGCCGCGGGTGCTGATCGTGCTGCTGCTCGGCTTCTCTTCGGGCCTGCCGCTGGCGCTGTCGGGCTCGACGCTGCAGGTCTGGATGAAGGAGGCCGGGGTCGATCTCGGCACCATCGGGCTGCTGGCGCTGATCGGCACGCCCTACACGCTGAAGTTCCTCTGGGCGCCGCTGGTGGACGCGCTGCACGTGCCGCTGTTCACGCAGGTGTTCGGACGCCGCCGCGGCTGGCTGCTGCTCTCGCAGCTGTTGCTGATCGCGGCGATCGTGGTGCTGGCGGTGGCTGATCCCGCACGCTCGCCGTGGTTCGCGGCCTTTGCAGCGCTATTGGTCGCAACGGCGTCGTCGACGCAGGACATCGTGGTCGACGCCTTCCGCGTCGAAAGCCTGCCCGAAAGCGAACAGGCCGCCGGCATGGCGTCCTATGTCGCGGCCTATCGCGTCGGCATGCTGGTCTCGACCGCCGGCGCGCTGTTCATCGTCAGCGGTTTCGAGTCCGCCGGCCTTGGGCGCCCTTCGGCGTGGATGTGGGGCTATCTGGTGATGGCCACGCTGGTCGTGATCGGCATCGTCACATCGCTTGCGGCGACCGAGCCGGTCCAATCGAGAGGCGCGGAGGCGGCCACGCACGCGCAGAACGCAGCAGAGCGCGTGCTGCACGCCGCGCTCGGCGCTTTCTCCGAATTCCTGAGCCGCAAGGACGCACTTGCCGCGCTCGCCTTCGTGGTGCTGTTCAAGTTCACCGACGCGTTTTCAGGCACCATGACCGCGCCGTTCGTGATCGACCTCGGCTTTTCCAAGGTCGATTACGCGGCGATCGTGAAGGGTGTCGGCCTCGCCGCAACCCTGATCGGCGGCTTTGCCGGCGGCTTCGTGGCGCGGCGCTATTCGCTGGCGACCAGCCTGTGGATCGGCGGCGTGCTGCAGGCGGTCGCCAACCTCTCGTTCTCCTGGCTCGCGCATATCGGCGTCGATCAATGGGCGCTGGCGCTTGCGATCACCGCGGAGAATTTCACCAGCGCGATCGGCACCGTGATCTTCGTCGCCTACCTCTCGGCGCTGTGCCGCAATCCGCTGCACACCGCGACCCAGTACGCGCTGCTGACGGCGCTCGCCGCGGTCGGCCGCACCTATCTGTCATCGGGCGCGGGCTATATCGCCAAGGCGGTCGGCTGGCAGGTGTTCTTCGTGATCTGTGTGCTGGTCGCGATCCCGAGCCTGATCCTGCTGCTCTGGCTGCAACGGCGCGGGCATTTTGATGAGCTGGGACCGGTGCGGGTTTGACCTTCCGCTGTCATCACCCGCGAAAGCGGGTGATCCAGTATTCCAGAGACGTTCGTGATTCTGCGGAGAGGCCGCGGCGTACTGGATCGCCCGGTCGAGCCGGGCGATGACACCGGAACTGGCAGCTACTTCGCCACCACACTCCACTTCGTCACGATGGCTTCGCTCATCTCGCCGGCGTCCTTGGCGCAGGCGATCTCGTCGACCTTCACCGAGATGGCCTTGCCGGACAGGCTCTTGAGCTGCGCGGCCTGGGCGTCGTTGGTCGGAACGAGCTGGAAGGTTTCCGGCCCGGTCTCGAGATTGCACAGCCCGTTCGGCGGCGGCAGGCGGCGCGGCTCGCTGGTGATCTGGTAGGTCGCTACACGCTTGCCGCGGTTCTTGGTGTCGCGCACCTTCATGACGCCGAGTTCCCCCGACAGCACGTCGCCGGCGTGGATCATCTTGCCGGGCTTCTGCGGCGCATCGCTCTGCTGCGCGATCGCGCCGGGCACGGCGAAAATTGCCGCGAGACACGCAAAGCCCAAGCGTACGCCGAATCGGTGTGTCGTCATTTGCGGTGGTTCCGTATTTGATTCGTCAGAGTGTGGATGACCATCCCCGAATCGTCATCCACCCTATCATTTTGTCTCAGCGCGATCTTTTCGACTTGTGACCGAACATCTGGCGAACATCGCCGAACCGGCCTTCGAGCACGCGCTAGAACAGCGTCCGCTGCCGCATGGCAGCCGATAGCGTACCTTCATCGAGGTAATCAAGCTCGCCGCCGACAGGCACGCCATGCGCCAGCCGCGTCACCCGCACATTGGCCTCCGACAACAGGTCGGTGATGTAATGCGCGGTGGTCTGGCCGTCGACGGTCGCATTCAGCGCCAGGATGATCTCGCTCACCTCAGGCGCATGTGCGCGCGCGACCAGCTGATCGATGGTGAGATCCTGCGGACCGACGCCGTCGAGCGGCGACAGCGTCGCGCCGAGCACGTGATAGCGGCCATTGGTCGCATTGGCGCGTTCCAGCGCCCAGAGATCGGCGACGTCGGCGACCACGACGATGATCGCGGGATCGCGGCGCGGATCGGTGCACACCGTGCAGGGGTTTTGTGTATCGATGTTTCCGCAGGTCTTGCAGACCTGGATCTTGTCGATCGCGACCTGCAACGCCGCCGTCAGCGGCGTCATCAAGGCCTCGCGCTTCTTGATCAAATGCAGCGCCGCACGCCGCGCCGAGCGGGGCCCGAGCCCGGGCAGCCGCGCCAGCAGCTGGATCAGGCGTTCGATTTCGGGGCCGGCAACGCTTGCAGCCATTAGAGCATGATCCGGAAAAGTGCGAAGCGGTTTTCCGGAGAGATCATGCTCAAACAAAGAACCAAAGCACGATGATTCATCTTGATCTCGTCGAGCTCTAAGTCGGACCAAATCCCGGCGGCAGGCCGAGCCCGCCGGTGAGTGCCATCATCTTCTCCTGCATCGCCGCCTCGGCCTTGCGGCGGGCATCGCCATGCGCGGTGACCAAGAGATCCTCGAGGACCTCGCGCTCTTCCGGCTTCATCAGCGACGGGTCGATCTTGACGCCCTTCACTTCCATCTTCGCGGTCATGCGCACCGCGACGAGGCCGCCGCCGGAAATGCCCTCGACCTCGACATTGCCGAGTTGCTCCTGCATCTCCTGCATCTTGGATTGCAGCTGCGCTGCCTGCTTCATCATGCCGAGAAAATCAGCCATGCGTGCGTTCCTGTAATCAGATCAATCGTCGTCGCTGTCGGAAGTTTCAATCGGGTCTTCACCGGTCGCATCCGCCACCGGAACCTCAGGGGCAAGGCGACGGACCTCGACCACCTTGGTGCCGGGGAAGCGCGCCAGCACCTCCTGCACACGCGGATCGGCTTCGGCGGCGCGCTGATGCTCGCTGCGCGCCAATTCGTTCTGCGAGCGCACCGTCGGCTGGCCGGCCTCGTTGGAGATGATCACGGTCCAGCGCCGCCCGGTCCACAGTTCGAGCTTGCGCGGCAGATCGGTGACCAGCGCGCGTTGTGCCTTCGGCTCGAGGGCGATCTCGAGCTGGCCATCCTCGATGCGCACCAGCCGCACATCGGCCTCCAGCGCGGCCTTGGTCATGATGTCGCGCCTCTCACCGGCAAGCGCGATCAGTTGCGGAAAACTCGTGATCCGCAGCACCGGCACGGCATCGGTGGCCGGCGCCGCCAACTGCGGACGGGCGGCGAGATCGGCACGCGGCGCCGCCTGCGGCGCGCGTACCGGCGCCGACGGCATGGTCGACATCGCCGAGGCAGACGCGCCACGTGAGGGTGACGATGCGGAGGAACCTGTTGTCGCGGGCGCAGCACCGCCACCATTCTGCTCGATCATCATCCGGATCGCTTCATCCGGCGTCGGCAGGTCGGCGACATAGGCGATCCGCACCAGCACCATCTCGGCGGCAGCGGCCGGGCGCGTCGCGGTCTGGACCTCGGCGATGCCCTTCAGCAGCATCTGCCACATCCGCGACAGCACGCGAAACGACAGCTTCGACGCGAATTCGCGCGCCCGCACGCGCTCGGTCTCGCCGAACGCGACATTGTCCGCGACCGTCGGGACCGCCTTCACGCGGGTGACGAAATTGACGAACTCGGCAAGATCGGACAGCACCACCACCGGATCGGCGCCGACATCATATTGCGCGCGGAACTCGGCGAAGGCCGCGGCGAGATCGCCGCGCGCCAGCGAATCGAAGAGATCGATGACGCGGGTGCGGTCGGCGAGGCCGAGCATCTGCCTGACCGCGTCGGCCTTCACATTGCCGGCGGCATGCGCGATCGCCTGGTCGAACAGCGACAGCGAATCGCGCACCGAGCCCTCGGCCGCGCGCGCGATGATGCCGAGCGCCTCGGGCTCGACCTCGACGCCCTCCTTGGTCGCGATGTTGCCGAGATGCTTCATCAGCACGTCGGCCTCGACGCGGCGCAGGTCGAAGCGCTGGCAGCGCGACAGCACCGTGATCGGAACCTTGCGGATCTCGGTGGTGGCGAACACGAACTTGGCGTGCTCCGGCGGCTCCTCCAGCGTCTTCAGGAAGGCGTTGAACGCCGCCGTCGACAGCATGTGGACTTCGTCGATGATGTAGACCTTGTAGCGCGCGCTCGCCGGCGCGTAGCGCACGCTGTCATTGATCTGGCGGACATCGTCGACGCCGGTGTGGGACGCGGCGTCCATCTCCAGCACGTCCATGTGCCGGCTTTCCATGATCGCCTGGCAGTGCACGCCGAGGTCGGGCATGTGGATGGTCGGCCCCTTCACCGAGCCGTCCGGCTTGGCGTAGTTCAAGGCACGGGCGAGGATGCGCGCGGTGGTGGTCTTGCCGACCCCGCGGACGCCGGTGAGGATCCAGGCCTGCGGAATCCGCCCGGTCTCGAACGCGTTCGAGACGGTGCGGACCATGGCCTCCTGGCCGATCAGGTCCTCGAAGCTGGAGGGGCGGTATTTGCGGGCGAGAACGCGGTAGGGTTTTGCGGTGTCCGGCGCTGCGCCGAGATCGAAACCGCTCTGGCCTGCGCCATCGGACGGTTTGGAGGGGTCGCCAGCGTCATTCATGCGTCGATCCGCAACTTGGGTGTCTCTTCGGCCGGCGTGCGGATAGGAGCCAAAATCGAGCGCCGGGCGCGGAGACCGCCATTCCAGCGCGATTCGCTCGGAAAAACAGGTAGGAGACTGACGAGCGACCCGATCCGGACCTCGTTAGGGCTGCTTCCTTCCGGACCTGACCCGGTTGGCGAGTGGCTCGTCCACCGCCAATCTCCCGGTCCCTATTTGGGGCCAAAACCGCCGGAAAGCAAGCGGCCTGACCCGGCTTTGTAAGGCTGGCTTTGTGGGGCTTGTCTGGGAACACGGAAAGGCATTATTTGCCCCTCATGCCCGCCTCCAATTGGTCGCTGCATTCGCAGCTCAATAAAGACACCATCGACATCGGCGACCTGCCGCTGTGCAAGGTGCTCGTCATCAAGGATGCGCATTATCCCTGGCTGCTGCTGGTGCCGCGGCGCGACGGCGCGGTCGAGATCATCGACCTCGACGAGGTCGAGCAGGCGCAGCTGATGACCGAGATCACCCGCGTCTCCCGGGCCCTGAAAGAGGTCACCAAATGCGACAAACTGAATGTCGCAGCCCTCGGCAACCTGGTCCCGCAGCTTCACGTCCATATCATCGCGCGCCGCACCAGCGACGCTGCATGGCCGCGTCCCGTTTGGGGCGTGATGCCGCCGCTGGCGCATGACGCCGAGGAAGTGCAGAATTTCATCAGCGCGCTTCGCCGCAAGATCTGGTTGGGTTGAAATTCAATGTCCGCATCCGATTCATTTCCGCTCGGCCAGCCGGCCTTCGTCACCCATGTGCTCGACCGCGCCGCGCATTTGCGCGGCAATGACGAGAAGCTGTTCGCGCTGGAGGGCCATCGCGAGGCTCGCGCCTACGTGATCTATCGCGACTCGCTGGTGGTGAAGCAGGAGGATGGCGGCGCCCGCGCGCTGCTGTCGCTGGAAGAGGCCCGCAGCTACGGCGCCAACCCCGGCACGATCTTCCTCGGCTTACGCGATAGCGCGCCGATCTTCGGCATGGGGATCGCGCCGCAGGCCGCCGAGAAGCTGGTCGGCCGCGGCGACGTCGCGATCACCGAACTGCGCGGCATGGCGATGCAGGGCGTGGTGCCGCCCGAGCAGCTCTCCGCCATCGCGATGGCGAAATCGATGGTGACCTGGCATCAGCGCCACGGCTTCTGTCCGAACTGCGGCACCCGCACGGCAATGAGAGAGGGCGGCTGGAAGCGTGAATGCCCGAGCTGCAAGGCCGAGCACTTTCCGCGCACCGATCCGGTCGTGATCATGCTGGTCACGTCAGGCGACAAGGTGCTGCTGGGACGGCAGAAGCAGTTCATGCCCGGCATGTATTCCTGCCTCGCAGGCTTCGTCGAGGCCGCCGAGACCATCGAGGACGCGGTCCGGCGCGAGATCTTCGAGGAAAGTGGCATCCGCTGCACCGACGTCAATTACTACATGACGCAGCCCTGGCCCTATCCGTCATCGCTGATGATCGGCTGCACTGCGCGCGCGACCAGCGAGGATATCGTGGTCGACCGCACCGAATTGGAAGACGCGCGCTGGTTCGACCATGCCGAGGCGACGCTGATGCTCAAGCGCCAGCATCCCGACGGCCTCGCCGGCCCGCATCCGTTTGCCATTGCCCATCATTTGCTCGGCCGCTGGGTGCACCACCGAAACCCGCTCGACCAATAGCGGGAACCGGACATCGTTCTGCCGATTAGACTGGTCACAGGTAGTGGCAGTTGACAGCATGATCCGGAAAAGTGCGAAGCGGTTTTCCGAAAAGATCATGCTCAAACAATGAGCTAGAGCGCGATGACGATCATCGCGCGTGGAACCATTGCGACGGATCCCTGCATGAATTTTCAAGACGGCGCCCCGAAAGTCCCGCCCCGTATCCTCTGCATCGGCCTGCCGGTGCGCGACCTGACGTTCCGTGTCGGCGTTCCCGCGCGCGGCTCCAAGGAGAACGCGACGCATTTCGAGGAGATCTGCGGCGGCAACGCGCTGAATGCCGCGATCGGCATCGTCCGGCTCGGCGGCCGCGTCTCGATCTGCGGACCGATGGGCGATTCGCGAGAGACCTCGAGCCGCTACATTTTCGACAAGCTGGCCCAGGAAGGCATCGAGACCAACCATCTCATCCACATGCCTGATCTGGTGACCCCGATCTCGGCGATCATGATCGACGACACCGGCGAGCGCACCATCGTCACCTTCCGCGACCCGGAGCTCTGGAAGGTGAAGCTGCCGCCGACCGAGCTGCTGCTGGAGGATTGCGCGGCGATCCTGACCGAGAGCCGCTGCGCGCCGTTCTGCACCGAGCTTTGCGCCGAGGCCGTCCGGCGCGGCATTCCCGTGGTGGTCGACGTCGATCGCGCGATGTCGATGCGGGAGGGGCTGCTCACCGCCTCCTCCCATCTGGTGTTTTCCAGCGAGCCGCTGCAGGAGACCGCCGACGTCACCGATGACGGCCAGGCGCTGCACAAGCTTGCCAAGCTCACCCCCTCCTTCCTCGCCGGCACCCGTGGCCCGAAGGGCACGATCTGGCTCAACGAGAAGGGCGAGCTCGAGGAGACCCCCGCCTTCCCGGTCCATACCGTCGACACGCTCGGGGCCGGAGATGTCTTCCACGGGGCGTTTGCGCTGGCCATCACCGAGAAGCAGGCGCTGCGGCAAGCCCTCCGTTTCGCCTCGGCCGCCGCAGCGCTGAAATGCACCCGTTTCGGGGGTGCTTATGCCGCACCGCAACGTGCTGAAGTTGAAGCGTTTTTGGGCGAACACGCCGAGGCCCGGCCGGCCTGACCGGATACAGCCCGCTTGATTTGGAAGATTTTTCTCTATATGAGGGAGTTTGAACCTTCATGTGGAACTTTCTTTTATGACCGATGTCGCCATTCAGCTTCATGACAACAACCGCCGCCTCGACGCGATCGATCGCAAGATCCTGACCGTATTGCAGGAGGATGCCTCGCTCTCCGTCGCCGAGATCGGCGACCGGGTCGGGCTGTCGTCGACGCCGTGCTGGAAGCGTATCCAGCGGCTCGAGGCCGACGGCGTGATCCTGCGCCGCGTGGCGCTGGTCGATCAGAACAAGATCGGGCTCGGGATCTCCGTGTTCGTCTCGGTCGAGAGCGCCGACCACTCGGAAGCCTGGCTGCGCAAATTCGCCGAAGCCGTCAGCGCCATGCCCGAGGTGATGGAGTTCTACCGGATGGCCGGCGACGTCGACTACATGCTGCGCGTGGTGGTCGCGGACATGCAGGCCTACGACGTCTTCTACAAGAAGCTTATCAGTGCCGTGCCGCTGAAGAACGTCACCTCGCGCTTCGCGATGGAGAAGATCAAGTCGGTGACGGCGCTGCCGGTGCCGGCTGCGTAAGCAGCGCGCTCAGGGCGTAGGCCGCGACCTCAGGCGTAGGCAACACCCTCAACTGTCATCGCCCGGCTCGAACCGGGCAATCCACTATTCCAGAGACAGTCGTCTTCGATCGAGAAGCCGCGGCGTACTGGATCACCCGGTCGAGCCGGGTGATGACAGCTTGCTCGGGGCGAGCGCTCACCTCAGATCTTCTGATTGTACTCGCCGACCCCGGGGTGCGTGCGCAGCACGGAATCCATCGCTTCGAACATGTCGCGCATGCGCTGTTCGCTGACCGGGCTTTCCACCACGACCACGAGTTCCGGCTTGTTCGAGGAGGCGCGCACCAGGCCCCAGCTGCCGTCCTCGACGGTGACGCGCACGCCGTTGACGGTGACGAGATCGCGGATGCTTTGGCCCGCCACCTGCGCGCCGTTCTGCTGCAACGTCTCGAAGTGCTTCACGACCGCGTCGACCACGCCGTATTTCGCCTCGTCGGCGCAATGCGGCGACATGGTCGGCGACGACCAGGTCTTCGGCAGCGCGTCCTTCAAATCGGCCATCGACTTGCCGGGAGCACGGTCGAGCATCTCGCAGATCGCGATCGCCGACACCAGGCCGTCGTCATAGCCGCGGCCGAACGGCTTGTTGAAGAAGAAATGGCCGGACTTCTCGAAGCCGGCGAGCGCGCCGAGCTCGTTGGTGCGGCGCTTCATGTAGGAATGCCCGGTCTTCCAGTAGACCGTGTTGGCGCCCTGCTTCTGCAGAATCGGGTCGGTCACGAACAGCCCGGTCGACTTCACGTCGACGACGAACTGGGCATTGGCGTTGATCGCCGACATGTCGCGCGCCAGCATGACGCCGACCTTGTCGGCAAAGATCTCCTCGCCGGTGTTGTCGACCACGCCGCAGCGGTCGCCGTCGCCGTCGAAGCCGAGGCCGATATCGGCCTTGTGCGCCAGCACCGCATCGCGGATCGCGTGCAGCATCTCCATGTCTTCCGGATTCGGATTGTATTTCGGGAAGGTGTGATCGAGTTCGGTGTCGAGCGGAATCACCTCGCAGCCGATCGCCTCCAGCACCTGCGGCGCGAACGCGCCCGCGGTGCCGTTGCCGCACGCCGCCACCACCTTCAGCCTGCGCTTCAGCTTCGGCCGGTTGGTGAGGTCGGCGATGTAGCGCGCCGGATAATTCTCGTGGAACTGGTAGGAGCCGCCGGCCTTGTTGTTGAACGCGGCGTCGAGCACGATCTGCTTCAGCCGCGTCATCTCGTCGGGGCCGAAGGTCAGCGGGCGGTTGGCGCCCATCTTCACGCCGGTCCAGCCATTGTCGTTATGCGAGGCGGTGACCATCGCGACGCAGGGCACGTCGAGATCGAACTGCGCGAAATAGGCCATCGGCGTCACCGCGAGCCCGATGTCGTGCACCTTGCAGCCAGCCGCCATCAGTCCCGAGATCAGCGCGTATTTGATCGAGGCGGAATAGCCGCGGAAATCGTGACCGGTGACGATCTCCTGCTTGACGCCGAGTTCTGCGATCAGCGAGCCGAGCCCCATGCCCAGCGCCTGCACGCCCATCAGGTTGATTTCCTTGTTGAACAGCCAGCGCGCGTCGTATTCGCGAAACCCGGTCGGCTTCACCATCGGCTCGGATTCGAACGCATAGGTGTTCGGGACCAGCGCGGATTTCGGCTTCGGAAACATGGGTCGGCCTTATGGTCGCATGCAGAAAGACATCGCCGCAGCCTTTAGCGAATGCGCAGGCCGGGCGAAAGGTGGGAGTGCGGCTGGTGGCCGACAATTACGGCGGAAATGGCGGCGATATCGGGTCGCCGCGGCTACCCCGAAAGGGCTGGATTTATTGCTCCAGCAACAATTTGCCGTTGGCGTATTCGAAGCGCTTCAGCTTCGACAGGAAGGACAGGCCGAGCAGGTTTTCCGACAGCGCCTCGTCCGGCAGCACCAGGGCATCGACGTCGCGGACGGTGAGGCCGCCGATCTCGATCATGGCGATGCGGGCGCGGGCGGCCTTGATGGTGCCGTTCGCGGTGGTGACACGCGAGGTGTAATCGCCCGGCACCGGACGCAAGCCGAAGCGTGCGGCCGAGGTCTCGTTCAGGGCGACCACCGAGGCGCCGGTGTCGACCATGAAGTTGATGTGCTGGCCGTCGATCCGGCCGTCGGTCTCGAAATGACCGCGCGGATCGGGCGCGATGCTCAGCGTACGGGCGCTGGCCTGCGCCACCGTGACGGCGGGGGCGGTGGTCTGCCTTGCGGTGGTCGCGGCGGCGGGCGCCATCTTGCTGGCCATCTGGGCCATGAAGGTGCCCAGCCCGATCAGGATGGCCGCGAAAATCATCAGGTTACGCATGACACCATACTCGGGAAAACCGACCACTCAATTTCACCACGCCGCACGCCCGGCCGCGAGCAAGCGCGGCAGCGCGAGCCTGCCATTTTGGCGAAAAGGATGAGCGAAGAGTTAATGCGAGCCCGAGAGGCGGCCGAATGCTATCGGCCACCTGTCCAAGCGAGCAATTGCTGGCCCTCAGGCGGCTTTTCAGGCCATCCTGGCGACCGGGCTCGGCATCGCCACGCGCAGCGCGTAATAGACCGCGCCTGCGATGCCGACACCGAAGAACCAGCCATAGACCGCCCACCACGCCGGCAGGATCGAGGTGAAGTTCGGCAGCACCGACGAGAACAGGGCGCCGATCGCAGCTGCGATCAGCGCGCTGGCGCCAGGTCTTCATTGTACAGCGACGGCGATGCGTTCTTGATCTCCAGGTTCTTGATCTCCAGGTTCTTGAAGTCCATGCCGGCCTCCCCAAAGTGCGAGCCCGTGATCCCATCCCAGCATGCAAATCTAATCACCGTTTGCCGGCACTCGCCAGCGCAACCGAATGGCATGATCGGGAAATGCGGAGACCTGTGCTCTTGAAGCATGATTTAGTTGGGTTGAGCTTGCGACTGCAACGATGCTCTTAGCTAAGCCGCGCTGTCGATCAGCGGATCGGCCGGGCGTCCTCACAACCCACCGTCATCGCCCGGCTCGACCGGGCGATCCAGTATTCCAGAGACGCTTGTGCTTGAGCCGAGAGGCCGCGGCGTACTGGATCACCCGGTCAAGCCGGGTGATGACAGGCGAGAGTGCTGCAATAGCGGTGGTCTAGTCTAGCTAGCACAACACGCGAAACGCTTGTGCCGATATCAAGTGCCGCGCGGCTTCACGCGCCTGGTCGGCATCGCGCTGGCGGGATCTTCCGGCCAGGGATGACGCGGATAGCGGCCGCGCAGATCGGAACGGACGGCAGCGTAACTGCCGCGCCAGAAACCCGGCAGATCGCGCGTCACCTGCACCGGGCGCTGCGCCGGCGACAGTAGTTCCAGCACCAACGGCACCGCGCCCTTGGCGATCGAGGGATGGGTGTTGAGCCCGAACAGCTCCTGCAGCCGCACCGCGATGGTCGGCCCCTGCTCGGCCTCGTAGTCGATCGCAAGCTGCGTGCCGGTCGGCGCCTCGAAATGCGTCGGCGCCTCGCGATCGAGCCGCGCGCGCAATTCCCACGGCAATAGCGTCATCAGCGCATCCGACAGATCGCCTGCCGACAGATCCTTCAACGCGGTCTTGTCGTAGAGCGCTCCCACCAGCCAGTCGTCGGCACGCGCGGCAAGCGCCGCGTCGGACAGGTCAGGCCAGCTGTCGTCTTCGGCCTGACGCAGGAACATGACGCGGTCGCGCCATTGTTTGGCTTGCTTCGACCACGGTAACCGATCGAGACCTGCCGCGATCAGGCCCTCGGCGAAGATACGCGCGGTCTCGGCCGATGGCGTGAGCGACATCGGCGCCTCCGCGAACGTGATCGCATGCAGCGAACGGCGGCGGCGCGCGCGCAGCGCCATCGCACCGCGATCGAACGTCACCTCTTCCGCGTTTTCGATCTGGTCGGCGAAGCGCTGCTCGATCTCGTCCTGGGTGATCGGCGCCGCCAGCAGGATGCGGCCGTTCGCGGCCGTGCCGGTCAATTCGGCGACCGCGATGAAGGGCAGCCGCGCCAGCGCCGCGGTCTGCTCGACGGCGGCGCCGCGGCCATTGGCCAGCACGAAGCTGCCATTGCCGCGGTTCTTCGCGACCCGATCCGGAAACGCGAAGGCCAACATGACGCCGGTCGAAAGGTCTGCGTTAGAGACGCGAGAGCGGTAGGGCTCCCCTCCCCCTTGCGGGGAGGGGTTGGGG
>NZ_VKHP01000228.1 GCF_010811875.1 Bradyrhizobium uaiense | reverse complement strand
AAAAGCAGCCTTGAATCTGATTTGCTCCTAAAAGGGAATCCTTAGAGTCCACACCACCTAGAGCAGATTCGGGCGAACACCTGATGACGGAAAAGCAATTGCGGGCGAGAACATCGCTGCTGAAGGCAATGCTGTTGGTCTGTGCCCTGCTGATGGGCTACTCGGATCTCATCGCCACCAACGAAATATTGCAGCGCGGAATGGGCGAATTGAACCCGTTCATGCGGTTTACCCAGGAGTGGCTGGGTGAGTGGTGGCTCGTTGCCAAGCTGGGTTTGACCTATCTCATGATGTGGCTGCTTTGGCGCGGCAAGAGCGAACGCCAGATGGCCTATGTGGTCGCCTTCATTGCGACGCCCGTCTACAACAATCTGTTCATCCTCGCGGGCTCCAACTGAGCTGACGCAGTGCTGGTTGCCGGCCAACGCCGGTCACGCGGCTTGGCGCGGTGACCGGCGCCCTCTCTGTCGCACTGTTGTCACATCCCATTGATGTTTCGAAACATGTTCAGCCTGCGCGACCGAGGATCGCGTTGGACAAGGCGCCGCAAACAGCCCTAAGCTTGCTCTATCGCGACAAGTGAGGCTGCCACGCGCGGCTCTGACGATGAACTGGTCCTACTATCTCGTGGGCGGCGCTGTTGCCCTGCTCCTTCTCGCCTATCGCCTGCATGGCGGGCTGTTCAGGCGGGATTCGCTGCGGGACGAGCGACTGAATCGACTGATCGATGAACGCATCGATCGCATGGACCTGAAGCGCGAGAAAAAGCACGAGCTGTCCCAGCCATAGCAGTGGCCGGCCGTGCCTCGTCGCGTGGATGTTCAGTCCGCCGAGATCGACCGTCGACCACAGCAGCCGCGCCAGCTCGCAGGCGAATAGGGCAGCTCAGGGCATGGCGAAGCGAGCTTCGAGGATGCTGCACTGGCCGGACCATGGTTCTTCGACGCAGACGCCGCCGCAGTCCGCTGCTGCAAATCTCTTGATGACCCTGTGAACGTTGACCGTCCCGCTGCCGATGTCGGCTTCAAACCGAAGTGCCTGGGCATCGAGTCCTCCATCCATATCGACACGGCTTGTGCCGCGCGTCGTCCCCGGAATCAACCCGAGCACGTGGTTGCGATTCAATCAAAGCGCTTCGCTTGATTGCCCACAAGTACAGAGAGAACCGTACTATTCCGGTCTTCAGCAGATGCCCACGTCATCGATCGCGCGCACCCGAACGGCATGCTGTGCGGCATCGAGGGCGCGATGTACCTCGGTCAACGCGACGACGCGCTGCACGCCAAACAGAAAACGACGAAGTGAGCACAGCAAAGCGAAGTACATCGCCAGAACTGGCGCTACTGCGGGTCGCGCCGCAGCGCCTGCGGGCTTGCCGAGCGGCAGCAACGATCTCGTCGCGTTGCCGGGGTTCCGAAACGACGCCCGCCGTCCTGCTCCTTGGCAGGAATCGTGGGAGCATCCCCGTAGCATCACCCATCTCTCGCCTTGGTTCTGTTCTTGCAGCCCGAAACGGGGTATGCAGAATATCGGATGGGACATCAGCCAATGACCTACTTGATCCTTGCCCGGGACGGCACCAGCCAAATCGTGTTGAAGCGCGACAGCGAAGACGCGGCCGAGAAGAAGGCGCGCGAGCTGAAGGAGATGGGGTGGTTCGAGGTCGAGGTCCGCGAGGACAAGGCCGGCACGATAGCCGCCACGCTGACCGATCGGCCCCAGACCCTTCAATAGCGGCGCGATGAACCTTTGCCGGATGGCCCTTACACATGTGTGAGGAGCCCACGATGTCCGACACAGCACATTACCGCTTCCAGTCCGATCAGGCGCGACGGCTGGCCCGCCAGGTCACCGACACCTCGGTGCGTGAGAAGCTGCTCGAAATGGCCGATGAGTATGGCCGCTACGCCGACCTGATCGAGGCACGCAGCGCCGAGCCAGCCGCCGTTGCGCTGGCAGCCCACTAGGCTGAACCCACCCCTCCGGCCGGACCGATTAAGGTCAGGAAGCTGACGCGGACAAATCTCCCAAACTTTCAAACCTGCCCTTCACGCACGGTCTTAAGCGGCTGCCAAATCCGCGCGAAAACGCCTGAGGATTTGTTCGGAACATTATGCCCCCTCACGCGATTTTCTCCGCATGAGGGTACGCGAAGCCAACCGCAATTTACTGCTCCTGGGCAGCTTCACGCTGCTCAGCATGGCCGCTGCCGGCCTCGTTGCCCTGCTCGATCCGGCACCCGCACCGGCGAACGCCGCGCCGCGGCCGGCCGCGAATCAGGCACCGGCTGGTGGTCAGGCGCCGGTCCGGATCGTCGGTACCCCGTTCGTCCCGAACACCAATCCGCGGCAGCGCTGACCGCCCGCGCGCCCCGGGAATGTCACAATTATGTCACCGCACCTGTGAAACAGGCGTCTTCGTCAACCATCATGATGGCGAGTGCTTGATTCCGCACGGTTGCTTTGCTGGAATCCGCGCGCTCAAGGTGCGCCATGAAGTGGATGAAAGAACGCGATCTCCTGATCGCGCAGACAATGGCCTTCGTACAGTCGGTGAAAGGCAAGCTGCCCGACGCCGAGCTGCCGACGCCTGCCCAGCGGACGCCTGCGCCGCCGGCCCCTGCACCACTGCCCGCCACCCCGACGGCCGTGACCGAGGCCGCAGTGGAGGCAAAGGCCGCACTGGAGATCAAGCCGGCGGCCGAGGCCCCAAGGGCGGTCATGCCGCCGCCGCTTCCGGTGCCGACCGTGCTCGAGGGCCTGCCCCCAGCACCTGCGCCTTTGACGGTAACGGTCGTCGAAGTCCCGCCGCCCCCGGCACAGCCGCCGCAATTTGCAAAACTCGACATCAGCGGCGACTTCGGATCCGAGGTGCGGGAGCGGGTGGCCAATTTCCGCGCCCAGCAGCAGCGCTTCCTCAGGGAGCGCGAGGAATATTGCACCACGACCATGGCCAAGGTCCGCGCCGCGATCCGCGACAACAGCGAGCTGCCGCGCTCCGGCAAGTAACCAGCGCCCTTCCTCCGGACCCTCGAGCTTCAGCCCCGCGCGCCTGATCTGACCGGCTCGGTCAGGAAGCGTCCGCTCGACTGCCCCAGCGCCGGCTCTTCCATCGCGTCAACGCCCGGCTGCCCGCCTTCCACCATCGATCGCAGACCGGCCATCGCCTGGGTCATACGTTCGGCAAATTTGGCTGCGGCGCCATCGAGGAACGCCCTGTCCTTCGGCTTCGGCTTGGCGATCCGCAGCTCGAAACGGGACGTTCCGTCCGGGCCGTCCAGAACGGCCCGTGTCATGATGATGCGCGGCGCGCCGGGCACCGGCAGCGTGATGCCGACCGTGAAGTAATCGACCGGACGCCAGTCGAGCGTCTCCTCGACGTTGGTATGGTTGCCGTGCGCGCAATGATTTTTGGTGCCGACACCGCGGCGCCCCTTGCCAGACTCCTCGACGATGTCGTCGGCGTCCCACCATTTCCGCCATTGCCCGGGCACGGTGATGAACTCCCACACCGTCTGCCGCGGCGCGGCGATGTCGAACTCCAGGATAGCGTAGGCGTCGTCGCGCGTCACCTCCATTCGCGTTTGCGCATCGTCCTGCTGCCACGCCGCTTCGAGATCGCGCGCCCACAGCGTCACGTCGCCGATGATGTCGATGGTCTCCTGATGCGGGATGAGACCCTGCGCCACCGGATCGACGCCCATGGCGCGGATCGCCGCATCGCTGTAGAGCGCGTAGGCGCGCCCGCCGAGCTTCTCGCCGACGCTATTCTTGAGCAGTCGGTGCACCAGGATGACATCGCGCCCGGCGAGCTCCTCCCTGCCGCCCATCTTCTGCTTCACCATCTCGCCGTGATGGATCACGAACTTGAAATCGAGGTCGCCCATCGCGACGCAGGCCTTGCACTCGCAGGTCGAGGCCTGGCGGATGTCGCGCAGGCGGCGGCGGAATTTGAAATAGGCGCCCTCGATCGCATCCTGCAGCAACGAGCCGTCGATCGTCCCGGTCGAGTAGACGAATGCGGCATCGCCCTCGAACTTGGCGAGGCGAAATGGCGGGCGCAGGCCTTTCACCACCACGTCCATGAAATCGGCGATGATATCCTGCGCATGGTCGAGCTCGACCGCCGCCAGGAAGTTGGTGTAGCCGGAGATGTCGGCAATGGCGAAATATGCCGCTTCAGCCTTCGGAAGCATCGAGACCTCCAGCGCAACCGGTTCACGCCGCATAAGTGGATACGCAATCATACCACACAGAGGGGAGTTAACATGAAATTCGTTGCTGCCGCCGCATTGGCACTTGTTGGCTGGCTTGTCGGCCTCAATTCCGCAAGCGCGCAGGAAGCCGCCGCGAAGACGACGCCGACGACCAAAATTCTCGCCATCGGCACCATCAATCCCGGTTTTGAACAAGCGCAGGTGCGCGCCGTTCTACCGGAGGAAGTTCGCGAAACCGTCGATCTCTACCTCGCCGGCAAGATCGAGCAGTGGTACTCGCTCGAGGGAAAGCCGGGCGTGGCCTTCATCATCAACGTCACCGATCCGGCGGTCGCTCACGAGATGCTGGAAAAGCTGCCGTTGGGAAAAGCCCATATGATGAGCTTCGAACTGATCCCGATCGGCCCGCTCAACCCGCTTCGCTTCTTGCAGGGCATGCAGCCGAAGCCTTGAGATATCCGGCGGCATGCTTGAGCGTCTCATGCGCGAGCGCTGCTAGCGGCTGCCGATCGTCTGCAGCACCGGCAGCAGATGCTTTGCGAACTCGCCCGGGTTCTCGCTCATCGGAAAATGACCGAGACCTTTCATGATGGTGGCCTTGGCTCCGGCGATGCTGTTCGCCACCGCAAGCGTCTCCTCCGGCGTGCAGGAATAATCGTACTCGCCGGACAGCAGGAACAGCGGGCAGCGTTCGGTGTCGATCTCGGCGACGCGGGCGCGGATATCGCCGTCGATCTTGTAGAAATAGAGGTCGCCCTTGAACACGCCGGGCCCGCCTTGCATGTAGTGCCAGAGCGTCTCCCACCTGTCGCGGGCGCGTCGGGACCGACGAAGCCCGAGACGATGGCGGCAGCGACCTCGCCGCCATGCACGTCCGGCCGGTGCAGGAAATTCAGGTCGTAATAGGGATCGACATGCGCGCCGGCCTGCAGGCCGATGATGGCGCGGAAGCGCTCGGGGTGCTCGAGCGCAAGATGCAGCGCGATCCGGCCGCCGATCGAGCAGCCGATCACGATCGGCTTGTCGAGGTCGAGCGCGTCGACCACGGCCAGGATCATCGCGGTGTATTGCGCCGAGGTGAGCTGGTACTCCTCGTCGTGCCAGCCTTGCGGTGGCGACGACTTGCCGTGCCAGGGCATGTCGAAGGCAATGACGCGATGGTTGCGGGTGATGCGCTCATCGTTCATCAGGCCGCGATATTGCCGCCCGTCGGCGCCTGCGGTGTGCAGGCAGAGCAGCGGCGTGCCCTCGCCCGCCTCCTCGACATAGACGCGATGCGGACGGCCCGACAGTTCGAGCTGCATGTAGCGGCCGATGATCGGCTCGAATTTGGCGCTCATGCGGCCGCTCCCTCGCGACGCAGCTTGCCGAGCGCCTCCTTGAAGTAACGCAGGTTCGCCATGAAGATTTGCAGCTCGCCCTCGGCCTTCAGCACGCGGCGCTTGATCAGCGCCATCAAGTCGTTGGAGCCCGGCGGCGGCCGCTTTTCACAAAACCGGTCCCACTCCTCGTCCGAGGTGCGCAGCGCGAACGACGACGACGGCATCACGAACGGGCCCTTGGTCACCGCGACGATCCGGCCCTCATGGATCGCGATCAGCCAGGAAGCCTTGCCGATCTCGAGCAGGAATGTCGTTGTGAGATAGCGGCCGCGCCGCACCAGGCCGGCGTCGCAATTGACCCGTTCCTTCAGCATCTCGATCATGGCGCTCCACCCGCTTGACGGCCCGTCTGCGCGGACCGCGGCGGGCATTTGTTCTGCCGGCAATGATGGAAGGAATGCGGGTGCCGTCAATCGGTGCCGGCGTCGCGCGGCCACGGCGTTTTCGCGCGGGCCGCCACATACAGATTTTGGCTGGAGCCGGGAGATCTAAAGCCAGGACCAGACCAGCGCCACGTTGGCGGCGCAGGCCGCGAGCAGCACAACCGCAAGCGCGAGCTGCACGCGTTCGTAGGGGGGCTGGTGGATCGCTCTCATGGGTCGGAGCATCCGGCGATTCTACCCGGAGAGTCCCGGGGATTCTTTTTTCCGGGATTTACCACCCGTTAAAGACTCAGGCCCCTCCGCCAAAGGGCCGAAATGACTCATATTTTCAGTTGCTTGCTCCGGATGCTTGCCTGGAGCTTGCTCACGGTTCCGTGATTGGAACGGCGAATTCGCAGGAAACCCGGAACCGGTGCCGGCGTTGTCGTCGGTTGTTTGGGGAAACGACGAATGCCGTACGCGCTGTTCTATCAAGACGCCAAGCTCAGCAAGGCGTATCCGACCGAGGCCGATGTCTGGAAGCTCGCCAGGAAATCCGGGCTGGTGGTGGATGCCATCTCGGAAGAGGAAAACTCCTCACCCCGTCCGGTGCTGGACAATGATTACGAGATCCGCGCCTGCCAGCTCGACCCCAACGAGGACCCGGTCAAGAACAAGGCCGATGCCGATCGGGAGGCACGCCTGGAGCCGCGGTTGAATTAGCGACACTGGTCCGGCCCGGCCCGCGTGGCGGGCCGGATGCCGATAATACGATCACCTTGCCTACGGCGTCGCCGTCGCCAGCGAGGCCTGTTCGGCGGCAAGCGAAACGCAAATCTTCCGCCGATGCAGACCCCGGATCGACCCCGTCACCTTGAGCACCTTGCCGGCGGAACAGGACGCGTCCTGCACCAGCACGACTTCATACGGCGCGAGAACCAAGGGTTCGGATTTGAGGATCGTCTGGGCAACGCACGGCACAGCGACCGCAGAGAGGATCAGCCCTAACGCAAAGCTACGCATGTTTGTTTGTTTGTCCACCAGCCCCGGCGTTCGCATAATAACGCATCACGATGAAAGTTCCGTGCAATGCAGGAATTATTTTTTTGCATTGCACGATCAGGCGTGAATGCCGGCTGAACAAGCAAACGTCAGGCCAACAAAAACATCAGGCTAACGAAAAAGGCCGACCCGAAGGCCGGCCTTTCGATGTCGCCGTTATAGCGATCTGGATCAGTAGCGGGAGCCGACCGGACCGCCCCAACCGAAGCGGTAGTTGACCCCGAGCTTGACGGTATGCTCGTCGTTCCGGAAGCTCGTGCCGACGAGGTCGGCCGGGCCGCTGGTGAAGTTGGTCTTGCCGAAATTGTAGTACTGGTATTCGGCCTTGGCCGACCAATTCGGGGCGAACATGTATTCAAGGCCCGCGCCGACCGTGTAGCCGTCCTTGTGGCCGCCATCGGTGGTGAAGGCCGCCGGCACGCCGCCGACCGTCGCCGTGATGTTGTTGTTGTCGCGCCAGGCATAGCCGCCCTTGGCGTAGAGCAGCGCCGGGCCCCAGGTGTAGCCGAGGCGGCCGGTCACCGAACCGAGCTGGTCGGTGTTGCCGTTGACGAGCGTTCCGCCGGGGAGCAGCACGCCATTGCTCGCGGAGCTCGGCAGCCAGGAGTACTGCGCCTCGACACCCATCACCCAGTTGGGAGCGAACTGATAGTCGAAGCCACCCTGCACGCCACCCATGAAGCGCGCATCGCTGCCCATCAGGTTGTTGCCGTCGGTGAACGCGCCGCCGACATGGCCGCCGATATAGAAACCGGTCCAGTTGTAGACGAGCGCCGGTGCAGTATAGGGCGGCGGCGCCTTGGTATAGGTCCGGGCCGGGATGTCAGCCGCAAACGCCGGGCCCGCAAAGGCGGCCAGCGCGGCTGTGCCGAACAAAAACTTCTTCATCTCTGATCCCCGTTACGAACGCTGCGCTGTTAAACCAAACAACGTGACGCCAATTAGGTTGCTTTGGGGCAATGCCGGACCCGTGATGTTTCTGAGCTGTGACGGGGTCGCAACAACGCCCGTTTGTTCCCTGGCACAGAAGGTTTTTTCACCGGTTAAGCAGCCGCATTTCGGCTGGATGTATGTCGCAAACGGCAAAGTTGAAGTTCAATGCTCCGCGAAAAGTGATCGGATTTCGCTAAGGATTCGATCAGGCTACGGTCAGACCTGCTGCGACAAGCCGCTGCGCCCTTTTCCGGATCACGCCTTAGCGCGACATCTTCTCCAGATCCGGAAATGCCGCGTAGGACGCCCCGGCGCAGGACTCGGCGGCGTTGTCGAGGATGCGGTCGAGCCGGCCGTCGACGAACATGACGCCCCGCTCCCGGGCCGGGCGGTAGTTGCCGTCGGTTTCCTTCGCGCTGTAGCGCAGGCACACCACGTAGCGCAGCCGGCCGCCGACCGTGCGCTGCACCGGCTCGGCGATCCCGGCCTCGCGGACCCCAACCGGGTTGTTCAGATAGGTCCGCATGAAGGCAAGGATCTGGTCGCGGTACCTGTCCGGGAACGGCTGGTTGGCGACGCCGCGATCATCGGTGAAGGTGGTCGGCCCGCCGCCGTCATCGCTGGTGAGGCAGCCGGCGAGCGGGATCGAGAGCAGCGCGATTGCTGCCAGTTTTGATGAAGTCCGCAAAGTCAGCTGTTTCATGTTGCCCCGGCCGCGTCTCATAGACCGACAGGCCGCGAAAGGGAATTCGCAACTCGGTTATTCACGCGGGCCACCACTGAAGCCCGGACGCACTCCGGCCCGCCGCCATTGGGGAAGCAATGGACGGACGGGCCGGTTCTGCATCCCTGCGCAAAGGCCTTGCCTTTGTCGCTGGGAACGCAGCGGGGCAATGTGGATCGAACTACGCCCCTCGGATCAGGTTCAGCCGCGCTTGATCAGCCGCGCTTGGCCGGCACGACGTGCTTGGTCGCGATCTTCGCCGACACGTGCTTGGAGGCGTGCTTGGTCGCATGCTTCGGCGACTTCACCTTCAGCATGCCCATGTGCTTGTGGTGGCGATGATGGCGATAGTGCTCGTGGTGCATCTTGGCGTTGGCGTTGCGCACCTTCGAGGGCAGCTGCTCGCTCTTGATCACGGGGGCAGCCTTGGTCGCCGGAGCAGTCGTCGCCGGGGCGGTCGTGGTTGCCGGCGCGGGGGTTGCGGTCTTGCTGGTTTCGGCGGCGAGCGCGGGCGCTGCGATCACGGACATGGCGAGCAGCGCGGCGGAAATGGACTTCAGCATTGTGGTCCTCCTCTTCGGGATCGAGAGGTCTCCGGCCGGATGGTCGGCCTCACCGATCAATGCACGCGACCTTAGGGGCCGCGCACTGAACCCGTTCTGAAGGGCGCTGACGGAATTCATTCATGTGAATGACATCTTGGTCATGTTGCCCGCCGCGCCGATCGATCGTGGGAT
Organism: Bradyrhizobium uaiense; assembly: GCF_010811875.1. GTDB lineage: Bacteria > Pseudomonadota > Alphaproteobacteria > Rhizobiales > Xanthobacteraceae > Bradyrhizobium > Bradyrhizobium uaiense. The sequence continues at coordinate 5,840 of NZ_VKHP01000228.1, read as the reverse complement.
CACGCAATCGTGGGATCGGGCGGGAATGTTCGGCAGCTCCGGGTGTTCAAGTCATCAGGCTTCGGTGTAGGATTACCGAGCACGATCAGGAACGATCAGGAGCAATCAGGAATGAGCAAGACGACGAAGTTTTTGGGCCTCGCAGTGCTCTCGATGACGCTCGCCGCCGGGCCGGTCATCTCGGCCTACGCCGCAGGCAGCGACAATCCCTCGCCGCCGGCTTCCGACAGCGGCAGCAGCAAGGGCAAGAAGGCGGCCAAGAAGGACAAGAGCTCCGCGATCGACGATCAGAAGTTCCTGGCCGGCTATCACGCCGCCTATGCCACGATCTACGACAAGCACGACTACACCGCCGCGATCGAGCAGCTGAAGGCGCTCGGCCAGGACGACCGCGCCGACGTCGCCAACCTAATCGGCTACTCCTATCGCAAGCTCGGCGACTACAAGGTCTCGCAGATCTGGTACGAGCGCGCGCTGAAGGCCGACCCGGCCCATGTGCGGACCTGGCAGTATTACGGCCTCTGGCAGGTCGAACAGGGCAACCGCGACCAGGCGCAATACCACCTGAACCGCATCGCCCAGCTCGCCGGCACCAACAGCGACGAATATCGCTCGCTCGCCGCGGCGCTGGAGAAGCCCCCGGGCACCGGCCTGGTTTACTGAGCAAGCGAACCGTTCAAAACATCAAGCCGGCGCAGTCATCATGACGCGCCGGCTTTTTGCTGAGTGGGATGAGCAGACCCCTCACGACGCAGCCGCGATCCCGACCATGCGCCGGCGGCGACGTGGCATGCCGATATCAAGACTCATGCCCGTCAGGCCGTCTCAGGACCTGGGGCATCCGCAGGATTGCGGGTCGAACTTACGGGTAGTGCTCGAGGCGCCGGTCGGGCTTTTGCGGACGGCTGGCGCCGATCGTGTTGCCGGCCGCAGCTTCCCCCGGCTTCGCCGGGCGGGCGGTCTTCTCGATCGGCGGTCCGCTGTCGCCGGTCATCTTGCTGTTGTTCAGCGCCTGGCCGGTGGTGATCAGATTGGCGGCCTGCCCGCCCCCCGTCGAACCGGCCGACGGACCGGAGCTCTGCGCCAACACGGTTCCGGACAGCACCAATGCCGCCATCAGTATTGCCGCGTTGACTGTCATGGAGGGGGCCTTCTGCACACGAATGATGCACGGCAACGCGCCGCTGCCACAGACGTTCCTCCGGCTCCATCATTTAAGGTAAATACGTGGCGAACTCCCGGGCCCTGCCCCAGCCTGCGGCTGGAGCACACAGGCGGATTGCCGGGGCTGCCGGCCGCTTTCAACCGACAGCCCGTCGTGCCCGGAATGGCGATCCCTTATTTCGCCTTCTGGATCGCCGTGACGGTGTAGCCGCCGTCGCCCTCCTGAGCCTCGAACCTGACCTTGTCGCCGACCTTCACCTGCTTCAGCAACGCGGGATCCTTGACCCGGTAGACCATCGTCATCGGCTCCTCCATGCCAAGGCTCTTGGCCGGACCATGCTTGAGCGTGATCTTGCCCGCGCCCTCGTCGATCTTCTTGACCTCGCCGTTGATATCAGCGGCCTGCGCGAGCGCGGCACCCAGGCTCAGAGCCAATGTGAGCAGGCCGGCGCCTGCAAGGTGGATCATCCTGTTCATCGTTGTCGTCCTTCTTGTCGCTGGTTTCATTTCACGATGACGCGGCCGGTCATCCCGTAGTCGCGGTGATCGGGGATCAGACACGAATATTCGAACGTCCCGGTCTTGGTGAACTTCCAGACGATCTCCGCGGTCTTCTTCGGCGCGAGCCGGACGCCGTTCGGATCGTCATGCTCCATATGCGGATGCTTCTTCATGACTTCGGCGTGCTTCAGATTCTCCCCGGTGGTCGCGAGCAGGAATTCATGATCCTCGGTGCCGGCATTCTTGATCACGAAGCGGATCTGTTCGCCGCGCTTGACCTCAATGCGGAACGGGGTGAACTCCATCTCCTTCATCTCGACCTCGACCGTGCGCGACGGCTTGCTCGGATCTCCGGGCTCGCCGGCCGAATAGGATTGGTGATCGTGTTTTTCGTGGCCATGCGACGGTACTGCTGCGATCGACAGCGCAATCAGCGCGACGCCGATGCTGGTGAGGTGTTTCATTGGATTCTCCATTCTGTGATTGATGCGTGCTTGTCCTGGGATGGCGCGTTGATCCGCTACATCTTCATTCCCTTCATCGATGGCTTGGTCTTTCGCTCGCCAGCCGGCGGCTGACGCGCGGGCTCGGCCGCCGGCGCGTCGACCTCGTAGGCAACCGTGCCCGGCGGATAGTTGTAGGGACCGGGATCGGCGTAATCGTCGCGGCCGAGCCCCTCGCGGATCTTCATCACCGTGAACATGCCGCCCATCTCGATCGGGCCGAATTGTCCGGTACCCGTCATCATCGGCAGCGTGTTGTCGGGCGCGGGCATCTCCATGTTGCCCATTGCCATCCCGGTCGATCCCATCACCATGGCGTCGGGCGCGAGCTTGCCGACGGCCTTCGCCAGATCCTTTCGCGACACGCCGATGAAATTGCGCACGTCATGTCCCATCGCGTTCATGGTGTGGTGCGACTTGTGGCAGTGGAACGCCCAGTCGCCCGGATTGTCGGCGAGCATGTCGAAGGCCCTGACGGCGCCGACCGGCACGTCGGTCGTGGTCTCCGGATATTGCGCACTCTCCGGCACCCAGCCGCCGTCGGTGCAGGTCACCGCGAAATTGTGCCCGTGCACATGGACCGGATGGTTGGTCATGGTCAGATTGCCGATCCGCACGCGGATCCTGTCGCCGAGCCGGATCGGCATCGGATCGATGCCGGGATAGACGCGGCTGTTCCAGGTCCACATGTTGAAGTCGGTCATCTCGTTGACCTTCGGCAAGTATGTGCCGGGGTCGATCAGGTAGCTGCTCATGATGAAGACGAAGTCGCGATCCACCGGACGGAACGCCGGATCGCGCGGGTGCACGATGAACATGCCCATCATGCCCATCGCCATCTGCACCATCTCGTCGGAATGCGGGTGGTACATGAAGGTCCCGCTGTGCTTCATCTCGAACTCGTAGACGAAGGTCTTGCCCGGCGTGATGTGTGGCTGGTTGAGCCCGCCGACGCCATCCATGCCTGCCGGCACGATCATGCCGTGCCAATGCACCGTGGTATGTTCAGGCAATTTGTTGGTGACGAAGATGCGGACCTTGTCGCCCTCGACCGCCTCGATCGTCGGCCCCGGCGCCTGGCCGTTATAGCCCCAGAGATTGGCCTTCATGCCGTCGGCGAATTCGCGCACCACGGGCTCGGCGACGAGATGGAATTCCTTCCAATCGCCGTTCATCCGCCATGGCAGCGACCAGCCGTTGAGCGTGACGACGGGCCGGTAATCGGGCCCGCTGGTCGGATGCAGCGGCGGCTGCATCACCGCTTTGTCCATGGTCGGTGCCTCCGGAATGGCGGCGGCCTGCACCCGGCCGCTGACTGCGCTTGCCGTCACCAGCGCCGCGGTGCCGAGAAATCCACGTCGTGAGAACATTGTGTTGTCTCCGTTCAGTGATCGCCGGCCGCGGGCTGCGCGGCCGAGGCGATGGAAGATGGTGTCGATGGCCCGCCCGCCGGGCCGCCGCCGTTGATCGCAGTTTGCAGATCGGATTGCGCCAGCCAGAAGTCGCGCCTGGCATCGATCGCCGCGCGCAGCGAGGTGAGCCGCTGCCGCGCCTCGGTCAGCAGCGCGAACACGTCGACCTGCATGCTGGAGAAGCGCAGCTGCATCTCCTCGGTGATGATCTGTCGCAGCGGCAGCACCTCGCGCTGGTAATGGCGCGCGATGTCATAAGCCGAGCGGTAGACGCGATAGGCGTCGCGCGCCTCGGAGCGGACGTTGATCGCCTTCTCGGTCAGGCGGTTCATCGCCTGCCGGTAGGTCTCGGCCGCCTGCCGGACGCGCACCTCGCCCCCGTCGAAGATCGGGATCTGGAACTGGACGTCGAAGCCGCGTTCCCTGAACGGCGGTCCTTCCGGGTCTTGCGTTCGCCTGCCGATACCGGCGACGTCGAGCAGCGTGACGAAGCGCGTCGCCTCGGTGAGATCGAGCGCCTTGGCGAGCGCCATGATCTCCATCCGAGCAATCTGCAGATCGACGCGATGACCGACCGCGGCGACCTCGATCGACGGCGCGTCCTGCGGTCGCTTCGGCAGCACGGGCAGCTTGCCCGGAATCCGGAAGCCGAGATTGCCGTCCCACAATCCGAACAGGCGTGCCAGCCGCTCGCGTGAGCTCGCCGCATTCTGCCGCGCGCTGGCGAGATCGGCGGTGATCTCGGCGTTGAACACCTGCTCGCGGGCCTGGTCGAGCTTGTTCATGCCGCCGGTCTCGCCGAGCTTCCTGGCGAGCTGCGCGGTCGACTCGGCGGTCGCCTTTGCATCCGTCAGCAGCACGACCGTCTCGTTTGCGGCGACCGCCGCGACATGGCTGCGCCGCACCTCGGCAGCGAGCCGCAAGGTGGCAAGTGCGGCCTTGAGCTGCGCCTGATGGAAGCGTTCGCGCGCAATCTCGGAGCGCGCCGGCAGAGTCGCGAGCGCCAGGATGTCGCCGACCACCTGCCGCTCGACCTCGCTGGCGCCGTTTCCGGTGATGCGCGAGATCGAGAAGGTCGGGTTCGGCGGCAGGCTGTCGGCGACAAGATCGGTCTCCGCCAGCGCCAGATCGTTATAGGCGGCCTGCAAGCCCTTGTTGTTCAGCAGCGCGACCTGCACGGCGGCATCCGCCGTCAGGTTGCGGGCGAGCAGCCGCTTCATTGCGGCGTCGGCGGTCGCCGCCTCGTCCGCGGTGCGAACGAAGGCGACGTCCTTGCCGATCGCCTTCACGGTCACCTCGGAGACGACGCCCATGCCGGTGTCGGGCGAGAACGAAGCGCATCCCGCGAGCGCAGATGTCAGCAGCAGGATCGGCGCGATAGCCAGATGTCGCATGGCGCCCTCCTACCGGTCCGGTTCGGTTGGCGGCGTCACGCCGTCATTGCGCTCGCGCCAGGGCAGCGGCGTCGACGGACGCAGGCTCTCGTAAGGCGCGATCGTCGAGCGGTAGCCGACGCCGGCCGTGCGCGCCGACGGATTTGCAGGATTGCCTGCGACGGCGACCGGCCTTGCATCGGAGATGCAGCCGGCGAGCGGCGCGGTCATGAGGATGGCCGCCGCCATCCGCGACAGGAATGTGGGGAGCGCGCGCCGGCCAAGCCTGTTGCCGAGCCTGTTGCCAAGCCTGGTGGCCACGGCGGCGAGCCTCGCCCCGAGATGCGAAAACATGGATCTATCCCGATCATCAATGAGTCACAGGCATGCGCACGCGAGCGCGCGGCGCAGCCACGATGTCAGCTGAGGATCAGACGATGGGGGGACGATAGTGCCGCGCAAGCGCCTCGCTGCGCAAGCTCTGAATGACCTCGGCGAGACGGGTCGCGATCGGATGCGTGGGGCCGGCGACGAACGGCAGATCGGTTGGCAGCGCCGACACGCACATCAAGGCGCAGCACGGCCCCGGCGCACTCTTGCCGTCATGGCCGTGCTTTGCGGGTTGCGCACCATCGTCCGCGTGATGCATGTGCATGCCGCCATGATCGTGGGTCGCATGATCGTGCGCAGCATGCTCGGCATGCATCATCGGCATTGAGCCATCGTGCATATGCATCGCGGCGGCCGGCTCGACCTCGTCGGTCAGGCACGGAAACGGTGCCCCGAATGCGAGCGCAAAGGACGGCGCGAGCACGCAAAACAGATAGGCCAGTATGATGGAACATCCCGCCCGCGGCCGCCCTCGCCTGTTCAGTCGCACCAACACC
>NZ_VKHP01000227.1 GCF_010811875.1 Bradyrhizobium uaiense | reverse complement strand
GATAAGACCATCACTGCGGTGATGCATTCGGATCTGCGCGTCAGCCATCGTGACCCACTCGACGCGGTCAACCTTCACGACCTTGCCGCCTGCGGTCCAGCTCGCCGGCTCCTTGCGCGGCACGTAGTCCTTGTTCTTGACGTAGACCGCCTTCACGCCCGGCTGGAATTCAGCCTGCACGAACTTGAACGGGCCCGAACCGATCTGTTCCGGGATCGGCTTGTCCGGCGGCGTTTCGGCCAACCGCTTCGGCATCATGAAGGCGACGCGCGACGACGGCTTGCCGATCGAGTCCAGCACCAGACCGTAGGGCTCCTTCAGCTTCAGGGTGATCGTCTTCGCATCGGTGGCTTCGAGGCTCGCGGTGAAGTCCATCAGCTTCTGGCCCATGCCGTCAACCTTGGCCCAGCGCTTCAACGAAGCGACGCAGTCTTCGGCGGTCACCGGCGTTCCGTCGTGCCACTTCAGGCCGTCACGCAGCGTGAACGTGTATGTGAGCTTGTCGTCGGACACCTTCCAGTCCGCCATCTGCGGCTGGATCTTGAAGTTGGAATCGGTCGCCACCAGCGTGTCGTAGACCATGTAGCCGTGGTCTCGCGTGATGTAGGCCGTGGTCAGGATCGGATCGATGACGCGCAGATCCGAATGCATCACCGCAGTGATGGTCTTATCCGCGGCCATGGCCTGCGGCGCAAAGGACAATTCATGCGGCGCGAACGACAGCGCAAGCGCCGACAACGCAACCGCTAAGGTGTGGCGCTTCCAACGCGAGATAGGGAACATACAATCTCTCCTGACGTGTAACTGGTCAAAGCCGGCTTATTCGTTATGCATGCGGTTCGTTATTTAGGCGAACTAACATGCTGTATGGCTTGTGAAATCGAGACTTGCATCAAGCGCAATGCGCGTCAATCGGTTTCGGGCGCGATCAAACGTATACGAACGAATGAACTACGAGTTCAGCGCATTTGACTTTACAAAGTCCTCGCCCGAGCTTTTCGTACGTACGCGAACGCGTACCGGCGCAAACAAAACAACAAGAGAGAAAAGAGATGAACCCCGCCAATCTTCCCTTTGATTCCGAAGCGATGCTGCAGGGCCTGCGCAGCTGGGTGGAATGCGAGAGCCCGACCTGGGACGCTGCCGCGGTCGAGCGCATGCTCGATCTCGCCGCGCGTGAGATGGCGATCATGGGTGCGACGATCGAACGCATCGCCGGACGCCAGGGCTTCGCGGGCTGCGTCCGCGCCCGTTTTCCCCATCCGAAACAAGGCCAACCCGGCATCCTCATCGCCGGTCATCTGGACACGGTGCACCCGGTCGGCACCATCGAGAAGCTGAAGTGGCGGCGCGACGGCAACAAGTGCTTCGGGCCCGGCATCTTCGACATGAAGGGCGGCAACTATCTGTCGATCGAAGCGATCAGGCAATTGGCCCGCGCCTCCTTCACGACGCCGCTGCCGATCACCGTGCTGTTCACGCCCGATGAAGAAGTCGGCACGCCGTCGACGCGCGACATCATCGAGGCGGAAGCCGCGCGCAACAAATACGTGCTGGTGCCGGAGCCCGGCCGACCGAACAACGGCGTCGTCACCGGCCGCTACGCGATCGCCCGCTTCAATCTGGAAGCAACCGGCAAGCCGAGCCATGCCGGCGCGACGCTATCCTCCGGCCGTTCCGCAATCCGGGAAATGGCCCGGCAAATCATCGCCATCGACGGTATGACCACCGAGGACTGCACCTTCTCGGTCGGCATCGTGCATGGCGGCCAATGGGTCAATTGCGTTGCAACGACCTGCACCGGCGAAGCGCTCAGCATGGCCAAGCGCCAGGCCGATCTCGATCGCGGCGTCGAACGCATGATCGCGCTTTCCGGCACGGCCAACGACGTGACCTTCAAGGTGACACGCGGCGTCACCCGCCCGGTGTGGGAGCCGGATGCCGGCACCATGGCCTTGTATGAAAAAGCAAAGGGCCTCGCGGCGGCGATGGGTCTCGACCTGCCGCATGGCAGCGCCGGCGGCGGATCGGACGGCAACTTCACCGGCGCGATGGGCATTCCCACGCTCGACGGCCTCGGCGTTCGCGGCGCCGATGCACATACGCTCAACGAACATATCGAGGTCGACAGCCTCGCCGAGCGTGGCCGCCTGATGGCGGCGCTGCTGGCGACGCTCGACTGACATCGATTGCACTGCACAACACGTTGGCACTGCCGGACCGAAATTTAGCCTTGTCCATTTTTGAGGCTTCGCCTACGGTCCGGCCGTCCAACACGACGATGCGGGAGAGATCGAAGCGACAACATTCATGTTGTTGGCTTCGGCGCCGACGGAGCAACCGCCCCGGAAACTCTCAGGCAAAAGGACTGTATCGTCAGGACGATCTGGAGAGAGACGAGCATGGCCGCACAGCAAGGGTCATGACGTCCACCGAAGGGGATAGTCTGCTTCCGGGCCGAGGCCCGATGCGGATCAAGCTCTCAGGTACCGTGACAGATGGGGCGCTGAAGCAGCCGGTTTCACCGGCGGTTTGGCGACTCTAACAACACGGGAGCCTGAAGACCAACATGCCACACATTGCGATCATTGGCGCCGGCATCACCGGCGTGACGACGGCCTATGCCCTGCTCGAACGCGGCTACCGCGTGACTGTCCTCGACAGGCATCGCTACGCTGCGATGGAAACCTCGTTCGCCAATGGCGGACAACTGTCTGCCAGCAACGCCGAAGTCTGGAATAGCGCCGCCACCATTCTGAAGGGGCTGCGCTGGATGCTCAGGAGCGATGCGCCGCTGCTGATGAATCCGAAGCCGAGCTGGCACAAATATTCCTGGATCGGCGAGTTCATAGGCGGCATCACGCGCTATCGCAGCAACACCATCGAAACCACGCGGCTCGCAATCGAAGCGCGCAAGCATCTGTTCTCAATCGCACAGCGCGAAAACATCGCCTTTGATCTCGAACGCCGCGGCATCCTGCACGTCTATCACGACAAGGCCGGCTTCGACGCGGGCCTGCGGGTCAACACGTTGCTGCAACAAGGCGGGCTCGACCGCCGGCCGGTGACCCCTAACGAGATCCGCAGCATCGAACCCGCGCTGCAGACGACCTGCTATGGCGGCTTCTTCACGCCGTCGGATGCGACCGGCGATATCCACAAATTCACCCGCGGCCTCGCCGACGCCTGCGCCCGCCGCGGCGCGATCTTTGTCCACGAGGCCGATGTCGACACGATCGCGCGCGGTGATGAAGGCTTCCGCATCGGCTGGAACGAAACCGCCTCCCATGAGGCTGATGTCGTGACACGACACGAGTTGCACGCGGACGGAATCGTCATTTGCGCCGGCGTCGCGAGCCGCCATTTCGCAAGCCTGCTCAACGACCGCGTCAACGTCTATCCGGTGAAGGGCTACTCGATCACCGTGCAGCTCGATGCGCCGCAAAGCCGGGACGCGGCACCAACCGTCAGCCTGCTCGACGAAGCAGCGAAGATCGTGACCAGCCGGCTCGGCGCCGATCGCTTCCGTGTCGCCGGCACCGCCGAGTTCAACGGCTTCAACCGCGACATTCGCGCCGACCGCATCCAGCCGCTGGTGGACTGGGTACGTCATCATTTCCCTGACATCGACACCTCGAAAGTCGTGCCGTGGGCGGGGCTGCGCCCGATGATGCCGAACATGATGCCGGTGGTTCGCGCCGGACGGATGCCGGGCGTATTCTACAACACCGGCCACGGGCATCTCGGCTGGACGCTGTCAGCCGCGACGGCACAGATGGTGGCGGGGGCGATCGACGATTGGCGCGACCTCGACACGCCCTCGATGGTGCCGTCGGAGGTCGAAGCGGCCGAGCCCACCCACGCAGCTTTCCTCTGAATATCTGGCCGGAGAGGAAGAATATGAGCGCATTTACCTGTGGCCAAGTCGGAATTCGCCGAGAAACACCGCGTGATAGGAACTAGCGTCACAATGGGGAAAAAGGTTTCATCGCGGGAGGGGACAATGCGCATAGGGGTAGCGGGCACGCATGACGTTGCGGCCCGGCGCGGGATTCTGGACGGCATGCGTGCCGACGGGGCCTCCGTGCGTCGCCTTTCCGAACTTGTCGAAGCTCAGCTTCTGGCTCCACGAAAGGCCGGACATGACAACTGAGACGTTGACCAAACCGGATCAGATTGCCGCTGAGCTGTGCGCGGCCGTTGATCGAAACTTCGATGATCAGATCGCATTCCTGTCGCGCATGGTCCAATTCCGCAGCCTGCGCGGACAGGAAGCACCGCAACAACATTGGCTGGCCGAGCAATTCGCAAAACGCCGCTACGACGTCGATGCGTTCAGCCTTGCGGACGTCGATCTGATGAGCCATCCGAAAGCCGCGCCAATGGACGGCATCGATCTTGCCGGATCGCGGCAGGTCGTTGCCACGCTCAACAGCAATGGCAGCGGGCGCAGCCTGATCTTGCAGGGTCATATCGACGTGGTGCCGGAGGGACCTGCTGACCTTTGGGACCAACCGCCGTTCTCGGCGGCGGTGCGCGACGGCTGGATGTTCGGGCGTGGCGCGCAAGACATGAAGGCCGGCGTCTCAGCGATGATCTTCGCGCTCGATGCGATCCGCGATGCCGGCTATGCGCCGGGCGGGCGCGTCCATCTGCAGACCGTCACCGAGGAGGAGAGCACCGGCAACGGCGCATTGTCGACCCTGATGCGCGGCTATCGCGCCGACGCCTGCCTGATTCCCGAACCAACCGGACATACGCTCACGCGCGCCCAGGTCGGCGCCATCTGGTTTCGCCTGCGCGTACGCGGCACGCCGGTGCATGTCGCCTATTCCGAGGCCGGCACGAGCGCGATCCTGTCGGCGATGCATCTCGTGCGCGCGTTCCAGGACTACACCAAAACGCTCAATGCCAGGGCGCTCGACAACAGCTGGTTCCGCGGCGTCAAGAATCCGATCAAGTTCAACGTCGGGATTATCAAGGGCGGCGATTGGGCCAGCTCGACCGCGGCCTGGTGTGAGCTGGATTGCCGGCTCGGTCTGCTACCGGGCGAGACACCGCAGCAGGCGATGCGTGGCATCGAGGAATGCCTGGCCGAGGCGCACAAGGCCGACGACTTCCTGTCCGACAATCCGGCCGAGCTCGTGTGGAGCGGCTTTCAGGCCGACGCAGCGGTGTGCGAGCCTGGCACCGAAGCGGAAGCAGCTCTGTCGGCAGCCCATCAGTCCATCTTCCAGGCTCCAATGCAGGAGCGGCTGTCGACGGCCGTCAACGACACCCGCTACTATTGCGTCGATTACGGCATCCCTGCACTTTGCTATGGCCCTTACGGTGTCGGCCCGCACGCGTTCAACGAACGTGTCGAGCTCGACAGCCTTCGCAAGACAACGCAGAGCATCGCACTGTTCGTCGCCAATTGGTGCGGCGTGATGAGAGCGTGAATGGACTTGTCGATTCAGGTCGGTGGCACACGACGACAAGTGCAATTCGAAATAGCAGTTTCAAACCAAAGGAGGCCTCCAACGGCCCGAACCGCGCCTTGATATAACGTCGCCATTGGCACAGTATTTGCCTGCAAATTCATCACGTTCGCGCTGCCTTTGAGACAACACGCAGAAGCGCATGAGACACATCACGGGGACACCATGAGTATGATGCGGCCCAGCCTTCGCTTCGCACCATCTGACGGCAGGAGACAGCAGCGATGCTTGGCTATCTGATCCGCCGCATCCTCGCCGCCATTCCCGTGATGGGCGTGGTGGCCCTGTTCGTGTTCCTGTTGCTGCGGCTGACGCCGGGCGACCCGGCCGCCATCCTCGCCGGCGACAATGCGACACCCGAACAGCTCGATCGCATCCGCACCTCGCTTGGTCTCAACGAGCCGATCTACATCCAGTTCTACACCTGGGTCGCCAAGTTGCTGCACGGCGATCTCGGCGTATCCCTGATCTCGAACAAGCCGATCCTCGAAATGATCGGCCCGCGCCTCGAACCGTCGATCTCGGTCGCGCTGGCCACCATCATCCTCTCGATCCTGGTTGCCGTGCCGCTCGGCGTGATTGCAGCGTGGAAGCACGGAACCTGGATCGACCGCTGCGTGATGGGACTTTCGGTGCTCGGCTTCTCCGTGCCGGTGTTCGTGATCGGTTACGTGCTGATCCAGGTGTTTGCGATCGATCTGCGCTGGGTGCCGGTGCAGGGCTTCAAGAGCATCTCGGCCGGCTTCGGCCCGTTCTTCGAACGCATCATCCTGCCGACCTGCACCCTTTCCTTCATCTATGTCGCGCTGATTGCGCGCATGACGCGGGCCTCGATGCTCGATGTGCTCGGTGAGGATTACGTGCGCACCGCGCGCGCGAAGGGCATCGGCGAGACCGGCGTGCTCCTGCGCCACGCGCTGCGCAACGCCGCAGTCCCGGTCATTACCGTGATCGGTTCCGGTTTCGCGCTGTTGATCTCCGGCGTCGTCGTCACCGAGAGCGTGTTCAACCTGCCCGGCATCGGCCGCCTCACCGTCGATGCGGTGCTGGCGCGCGACTATCCGGTGATCCAGGCCATGATCCTTTTGACGTCGGGCATCTATGTCGGCGTCAATCTGCTGATCGACGTTGCCTACACCCTGCTCGATCCTCGTATCCGGTACTGAGCAATGGCGATCGAAACCCTTCCCGAGTCCACTATCCCCGTCACCCGGCCGTTCCGCGTCAAGTTCGGCTTCCTGACATCGACGCCGATCATCGCGGTTGCGACGATCTGCCTCGCCCTCATCATCCTGATGGCGATCTTCGCGCCGCTCCTTGCGCCTCATGATCCACTCTTGCTGACACCATCGCAACGGCTCAAGCCGTCGAGCGCGCAATATCTGCTCGGCACCGACGCCTATGGTCGCGACCTGTTGTCGCGCATTATCTACGGCGCACGGATCTCGCTGGTGATCGGGCTCGGCGCCGCCGTCTGCTCGATCGGCGTCGGGCTCCTGATCGGTCTCGTCGCCGGCTTCTTCCGCTGGGTCGATGCGGTGCTGATGCGGATCATGGACGGCTTGATGGCGATCCCCGCCATCCTGCTCGCGATCGCCGTGGTGTCGCTGTCGGGCGCCAGCATCTGGACCGTGATGGTCGCGATTACCATCCCCGAGATCCCGCGCGTGGCACGCTTGGTGCGCTCGGTGGTGCTGACCGCACGCGAGGAACCCTATGTCGAGGCCGCAATCTCGCTCGGCTCCAGCCTGCCCAAGATCATGTGGCGGCATTTGATGCCGAACACCATCGCGCCGCTGATCGTGCAAGGCACCTATGTCTGCGCATCCGGGATCCTGACCGAAGCGATCCTGTCGTTCCTCGGCGCCGGCATCTCGCCGGAGACACCGACCTGGGGCAACATCATGGCCGAAGGCCGCGCCTTCTTCCAGGTCAAGCCGTCGCTGATCTTCTGGCCGGGGCTCTTGCTCTCGATCGCCATTCTCAGCATCAACCTGATCGGCGACGCCGCCCGCGACGCGCTCGATCCCCGCATGAAGCAGCGTGAGGGCAAGTGACCGCAACCAACTCTTCCAACGTCATCCTCGACATCAACAATCTCGTCGTCGGCCTCGGCCGCAAGGCGGACGCACACCGCATCATCGACTACCTCTCGCTGCAGGTACACGAAGGCGAGACGCTGTGCCTTGTCGGCGAAAGCGGCTCGGGCAAGTCGGTGACCTCGCTCACCGTGATGGGCCTGCAGCAGAAGGGCATGCTGGTGCCTTCGGGCGGCAGCGTCAAACTGGTCGGCGAGGAACTGCTCACCGCGAGCGACCGGCGGCTGCGCCAGCTCCGCGCCACGCGGATGGCGATGATCTTCCAGGAGCCGATGACCGCGCTCAACCCCGTGGTGCCGGTCGGCCGCCAGATCGACGAGGTGCTGCGCGCCCATACCGATCTCGACGCCCGCGCACGCCGTCAGAAGATCCTGGCGATGATGGAGCATGTGCGGCTGCCGGACGTGCAGCGCATCTTCTCCTCCTACCCGCACCGCCTCTCCGGCGGTCAGCGTCAGCGCATCATGATCGCGATGGCGCTGGTGCTGGAACCGAAGCTCTTGATCGCGGATGAGCCGACCACCGCGCTCGATGTCACCACCCAGAAGCAGATTCTCGCTTTGATCCGCGACCTGCAACGCGATCACGGCACGGCTGTTCTGTTCATCACCCACGACATGGGCGTGGTGGCCGAGATCGCCGACCGCGTCGCGGTGATGCGGCACGGAAGGCTGGTCGAAGCCGGCCCGCTGCAGGACGTGCTGCGCACGCCGAAGATGGAATACACCCGCAACCTGTTGTCCGCGGTGCCGAGCCTCGTGCCGCGCGCGCCGCGCCCGGAGACCACCGAGCCCGTGGTGCTGGAAGCCAACGAGCTCAGCAAGGTCTACCGGGAGCGGTCGCTGTACGGCAAAGCCCGCGAGGTCGCCGCCGCCAGCAACGTCACCCTCACGCTGCGCAAGGGCCGCACGCTCGGCATCGTCGGCGAAAGCGGTTCGGGCAAATCGACCGTGGCGCGTTGCATCGTCCGCCTGATCGATCCGACCTCCGGCGGGGTGCGCCTCGCCGGCCGCGAGATCTCCGACCTGTCGCGCCGGCTGTTGCAGCCGCATCGCCAGAAGATCCAGATCATCTTCCAGGACCCCTACCGCTCGCTCAATCCGCGCGTCACCGTCGGCGAGAGCATCGCGGAGGGCCCGATCAATTACGGCATGCCCCGCAAGGACGCGCTGGCGCGGGCCCGCGAGCTGCTCGAACTGGTCCATTTGCCGCCTGACGCGATCTCGCGCTATCCGCACCAGTTCTCCGGCGGCCAGCGCCAGCGCATCGCGATCGCGCGCGCGCTGGCACTCGATCCCGACGTGCTGGTAGCCGACGAGGCGGTGTCCGCGCTCGACGTCTCGGTGCAGGCGCAGGTTCTGGATTTGCTCGACGAGATCCAGCGGCGGCTGGGCATCGCGCTGTTGTTCATCACGCATGATTTGCGCGTCGCCGCACAAATCTGCGACGACGTCGCCGTGATGCAGCATGGCCGTGTCGTGGAACAGGGACCGGCCGCCGAGGTGCTGACCAATCCGCAGCAGGCCTATACCCGCGCGCTGCTCGATGCGGCGCCCGGCCGCGGCTGGGACTTCGCCAACTTCCGCCCCGTTTCGGAAGGCGTTGTGGCAACGGCCTAGGACTTTAGCCTTAAGCCTTTGCGCCCAGAGGGGCATGCAAATCCGGAAGTGCTCGACGGCTTGCGCTTGGCGCGACGACACGCTTAACGTCGCGCGCTAGAGCATGGCCCGGAAGGCGGACACCGGTCTTCCCGAACGATCACGCTCAAACCAACGAGACGAGATCGTGGTGCGAACCATTCCGATCGCGTCATGATCGAAGAAACGTATCGAGACCAACTTGATGACCCGCATTGCCGTTGGCGGCTTCCTGCACGAGACCAACACCTTCGCGCCGACGAAGGCAACCTATGACGACTTCGTGCACGGCGGCGGCTGGCCGTCGATGACGCGTGGCGCCGACGTGCTCAAGGTCATGCGCAGGATCAATGCCGGCCTCGCCGGCTTCGTCGAGGCGGCGGAAGCCAATGGCTGGGAGCTGGTGCCGACGATTGCGGCCGGCGCGACCCCGTCGGCACATGTGACGAAGGATGCCTTCGAGCGGATCGTCAAGGACATGATCGATGGCATCGTCGCGGCCGGGCCGATCGATGCCGTCTATCTCGACCTGCACGGCGCGATGGTCACCGAGCACTATGACGACGGCGAAGGCGAAATCCTCGCCCGCGTGCGCAAGGCGATCGGCAAGGACATTCCGCTGGTTGCGAGCCTCGATCTGCATGCGAACGTCTCACCCGAGATGGTCGAACATGCCGATGCGCTGATCGCCTACCGGACCTATCCGCATGTCGACATGGCCGACACCGGCCGCGCCTGCGCCAGGCATTTGGCCTTGTTGCTCAAATCCGGGCAACGTCTCGCAAAGGCGTTCCGGCAATTGCCGTTCCTGATCGCGATCAGTTGGCAATGCACCAACGACCAGCCGGCCAAGGCCATCTATCAGAAGCTTGCGGCGCTCGAGAGCGACGCGGTTCCGACGCTTTCTTTCGCGTTCGGCTTCCCGGCCGCCGATATCAGGGACTGCGGTCCGAGCGTCTTCGCCTATGGCCGGACCCAGGCCGATGCCGACGCCGCAGCCGACGGCATCGCCGCACTGGTCGAAAGCCACGAGAACGATTTCGACGGTCCGATCTATACGCCCGACGAGGGCGTGCTGCTTGCGATGAAGCTCGCGGCATCGGCCTCGAAGCCGATCGTGATAGCCGACACCCAGGACAATCCCGGCGCCGGCGGCGATTCCAATACCACCGGCATGCTGCGCGCGCTGGTGCGCAACGGAGCCAGCGCCGCCACCGGCGTGATCTGCGACCCGCAATCGGCGCGGGCTGCGCATGCGGCCGGCGTCGGCGCGACGGTCACGCTCGATCTCGGCGGCAAGTCCGGTATTCCCGGCGATGCGCCTTACAGGGAAACCTTCGTCGTCGAGAAGCTCTCGGACGGCAGGTTCGTCGCGCCCGGGCCATTCTACGGCGGCCGGGACATGGACATGGGACCCTCGGCCTGCCTGCGGGTCGGCGACGTCCGCGTCGTCGTCGGCTCCTACAAGGCCCAGCTTGCCGACCAGGCGATGTACCGCTATGTCGGCATCGAGCCGACCGCGCAGAAGATCCTGGTCAACAAGAGCTCGGTGCATTTCCGCGCCGATTTCGAGCCGATCGCCGAGAAACTGCTGATCTGCGCCGCGCCCGGGCCGATGCCCGCCGATCCCGCCACGCTGCCGTGGAAACGTTTGCGGCCTGGCATTCGTATCAAGCCGAACGGCCCGACTTTCACCCCCGCCTCCCCATCACGCACAAACGGATAGAGACCATGCCGACCATTGAGCGCATCGACAGTTTTGCCGACGAACTCACCGCCATCAGACGGGATCTGCATGCGCACCCCGAGATCGGCTTCGAGGAGGTCCGTACCTCCGGCATCGTCGCCGACAAGCTGACGAGCTGGGGCATCGAGGTGCATCGCGGCCTCGGCGGCACCGGCGTGGTCGGCGTGCTCAAGGGCAAGGGCAACAGCACCAGGAAGATCGGCCTGCGCGCCGACATGGACGCGCTGCCGATGGAAGAAAACACCAATCTGAAGTGGCGTTCGACCATTCCCGGCCGTTTCCATGGCTGCGGCCATGACGGCCACACCACGATGCTGCTCGGCACGGCGCGCTATCTCGCCGAGACCCGCAATTTCGACGGCACCGTGCATTTCATCTTCCAGCCGGCCGAGGAGGGCCTCGGCGGCGCCCGCGCCATGATCAAGGACGGCCTGTTCAAGCAGTTCCCCTGCGACGAGGTCTATGGCCTGCACAACGCGCCCGACCTGAACCATGGCGAGATCGCGATCCTGCCGGGCCCGGCAATGGCCGCCGCCGACTTCTTCGACATCAAGATCCAGGGCTACGGCGCCCATGGCGCGATGCCGGAACGCTCCAAGGACGCGGTGGTGATCGCGATGACGCTTGGACAGGCGCTGCAGTCGATCGTCAGCCGCAACGTCGATCCGCTGCAGGCAGCGGTGCTGTCGATCACCCAGATCCATTCCGGTTCGGCCTACAACGTCATTCCCGGGGACGCCTGGATGTGCGGCACGGTGCGCTGCTTCTCCGAGGAGATCCGCGCGCTGATCCGCAAGCGCATGCGCGAGATCTGCGCCGGCTTTGCCGCCGCATATGGCGCCGAAATCTCGGTCGAGATCCGCGACGGCTTCAGCGTGCTGGTCAACCAGGAAGAGCAGTCCCGCGTCGTCGAGGAAGTCGCACGCACGGTGGTCGATCCGGCCAAGGTGATCACCCGCTCGACGCCCAAGATGGGCAGCGAGGATTTCGCAGACATGATGCAGGCCGTACCCGGTGCGTATTTCTGGGTCGGCCATGACGGTTCAGTGCCCGTGCACAATCCCGGTTACGTTCTCGACGACAAGATCCTGCCGATCGGCGCCAGCATGTTCGCCCGCATCATCGAGAAACGCATGCCGGCAGGTGCGCATGCATAAGCCGAAAGGGGACGCCATCACGTCGCTGCACGATCTCTCGGCCGTCGACCTGCTCGCCGGCTATCGTGCCAAGCAGTTCTCCCCGTCCGAAGTGCTCGAGGAAATCATCTCCCAGGTCGCGACCTGGGAGCCGCACATCAAGGCGCTGTATCTGTACGACCCCGACGAGGCGCGGAAGGTCGCCAAGACCTCGACCGAGCGCTGGCAGCAGGCCGAGCCGGCCGGCACGCTCGATGGCGTGCCCGTCACCATCAAGGACAACGTCGCGACCAAGGGGCAGCCGGTGCCGCTGGGCGCGGCGAGCGTCAAGTTTGCGCCCGCGGAGAAGGACGCGCCGCCCGCGGCGCGGTTGCGCGAAGCCGGCTGCGTGATCTTCTCCAAGACCACGATGCCGGATTACGGCATGCTGTCGTCGGGGCTGTCGTCGTTCCATCCCCTCACCCGCAATCCCTGGGATATCAGCAAGAACCCCGGCGGCTCGAGCTCAGGCGCGGGCGCGGCCGGTGCTGCCGGCTACGGCCCGCTGCATCTCGGCACCGATATCGGCGGCTCGGTGCGGCTGCCGGCCTCCTGGTGCGGCCTCGTCGCGCTGAAGCCGAGCCTCGGCCGCGTGCCGATCGACCCGCCCTATGTCGGCCGCGTCGCAGGGCCGATGACCCGCACCGTCGACGACGCCGCTCTCATGATGAGCGTGTTGTCGCGGCCCGATCGCCGCGACGGCATGAGCCTGCCGGCGCTCGAGGTGAACTGGAAGGCGCTGGAGAAGTCGCCGCGCAAGCTGCGCATCGGGCTGATGCTGGATGCCGGATCCGGCCAGAAGGTCGAGAAGGAGGTTCGCGAGGTCGTCGTCAAGGCGGCGAAGGCGTTCGAGTCCGCCGGCGCCGTCATCACCGAAATCGACGGCATCCTGACGCCTGAGATGCTCGAGGGGCTCGACAATTTCTGGCGGGCGCGGACCTGGGACGAGCTGTCGAAATTGTCGCAAGCCGATCGCGGCAAGACCCTGCCCTATATCCTCAATTGGGCCGAGGCCGGCGCAAAGCTCTCCGGCGTCGACGTGGTGCGCGGCTTCAACCAGACGATGGCGATCCGCGCGGCTGCCGCAAAACTGTTCTGCGAGGTCGATTACGTGATCTCGCCGGTGTCGCCGGTCGTGAACTTCCCGGCGGAGTTCGCAGCACCGCTCAACGACCCGGCAAAGCCGTTCGAGCACATCTGCTTTACCGTGCCGTGGAATATGTCGGAGAATCCAGCGCTGTCGATCAACGGCGGCTACGACAAGAAGGGTTTTCCGATCGGCGTCCAGATCATCGGCCGCCGCTTCGACGATATCGGCGTGCTCGGCATGGGCAAGGCGTTCGAAGGCCTGCGCGGCCCGCAGAAGCCGTGGCCGACGCCGCCGAAGAAGTAGCGCCTCAACGCAAATGGGGATGCGCGGAACAACGCTGCGCATCCGACTTCTTCACAAGGGATGATTGCCGGGTTAACTGAATGGAGCCGCGCGCTAGCGCCGTTCATTCAAGAAACCGAGAGGAAATCATCCCCATGGCGTATGAGACGATCAAGTACGAGGTCGCCGAGCAGATCCTGACCATCACGCTGAACCGGCCCGACAAGCTCAACGCCTTCAACGCCACGATGCAGCAGGAGCTGATCGACGCGTTCGACAAAGCCGACAAGGATGACGACGTCCGCGCCATCATCGTGACCGGTGAAGGCCGCGGCTTCTGCGCCGGCGCCGACCTCTCCTCCGGCGCCAACACCTTCGACCGCGACGCGCGGCGCGGCCCGGTCAAGCGCAATGCCGACGGCAGCGTCGACTACAGCGATCCGCAAGTGCGCGACGGCGGCGGCCAGGTGACGCTGCGCATCTTCAAGTGCCTGAAGCCGGTGATCGCCGCGGTGAACGGTCCGGCGGTCGGCATCGGCGTCACCATGCAGCTCGCGATGGATATCCGCATCGCCTCTGAGGCCGCGCGCTTCGGCTTCGTGTTCTCCCAGCGCGGCATCGTGCCGGAGGCCGCGTCGAGCTGGTTCCTGCCGCGCATCGTCGGCATCTCGCAGGCGCTGGAATGGTGCTACTCGGGCCGCGTGTTCCCGGCACAGGAAGCGCTCGCCGGCCGGCTCGTCAGCAGGGTGGTGCCACCGGACGATCTGTTGCCGACCGCGCGTGCGCTCGCCAGGGAGTTCGCGGCCAAGACCGCGCCGGTGTCGGTGGCGCTGATCCGCCAGATGATGTGGCGCATGATGGGTGCCGACGATCCGATGGAGGCACACAAGGTCGACAGCCGCGGCATCTATGCCCGCGGCCGTTCCGAGGACGTCAAGGAAGGCGTGGTGTCGTTCCTGGAAAAGCGCCCGGCGCAGTTCAAGAACAAGGTCTCGTCCGACATGCCCGACTATTTTCCGTGGTGGCAAGAGCGCGACTATAAGTGAGCGAACGGCGTCACGCGGCGTTCACATCCGACGGCGTCGTCCTGCTGCACGGTATCAGCAGGACGGCGCGTTCGTTTCGCAGGATGGAGCTGGCGCTCGGCGATGCCGGCTTTGCCACCCTCAATCTCGACTACGACAGCCGACGCAAGCCACTTGATGCGCTGGCAGAGGACATCCACTCCTCGCTCGATCCGTTCGCGCGCAGCCTCGACGGCTCCGTGCATTTCGTCTGCCATTCGATGGGCGGTCTGCTGGCACGCGTCTATCTGGCAAGATATCGCCCGGCGCGGCTCGGTCGCGTCGTGATGCTGGGCACGCCGAATGGCGGCAGCGAGATCGCCGATCGCCTGAAAAACCTCGCTGCCTATCGCGCCTTGTTCGGCCCAGCCGGCCAGCAGCTCGTCACCCGCCGCGATGCCGCGACCAGCGCGCTGCTGCCGGCAATCGATTATCAGGCCGGGATCATTGCCGGCAACCGCTCGGTCTATCCGATCACATCCATCGGCCTGCCGCGGCCGCATGACGGCCGGGTGTCGGTCGCCAACACCAGGCTCGACGGCATGGCCGACCACATCGTGATCCGCACCTCGCATCCCTGGCTGGTGCGGAACGCCGAGGCGATCGCGCAGACGATTGCGTTCTTGAAAGGCGGGAATTTCACAAAATCGTAGGCTCGATTAGATGGGATAACGGGCCGGCGAGCTGCTAGCAAGCCGCTCACTCGCTACGGCGCTGGTGGTGGCGCGCTCGCTCGCGGCTTGCTGGTTAAGGCGGTCGTCCCTCAGATTGATGGTGTTTGAAC
>NZ_VKHP01000226.1 GCF_010811875.1 Bradyrhizobium uaiense | reverse complement strand
GAGATCGCCGGCGTGCTCAATCTGCGCGGCCGCATCGTCACCGTGGTCGACATGCGCGCCCGGCTCGGGCTGCCGAAGGCCGACGACGGCAAGCTGCCGATGGCGGTCGGCGTCGACCAGCGCGGCGAATCCTATGGCCTCCTGATCGACCAGATCGGCGAGGTGCTACGGCTGCCCGACGACGGCCGCGAGGACAATCCGGTCAACCTCGATCCCCGCATGGCCAAGCTCGCCGGCGGTGTCCACCGCCTCGACGGCCAGCTGATGGTCGTCCTCGATATCGATCGCGTGCTCGAACTGGTGCCCGACGCCAAAGCGGCGTGAGCCGAGAGAATTGAAGAACTGAAACATCCCACCGGGGATGAGGAAGTAGAGGTCGCAGATGAGAACCTGTCTTGTTGTCGATGACTCCAGCGTCATTCGCAAGGTCGCCCGCCGCATCCTGGAAGGGCTCGATTTCCAGATCGTCGAAGCCGAGGACGGCGCCAAGGCACTCGAAGCCTGCAAGCGTGCGATGCCGGAAGCCGTGCTGCTCGACTGGAACATGCCCGTGATGGACGGCTATGAGTTTCTGGGCAATCTCCGCCGCATGCCCGGCGGCGATCAGCCCAAGGTCGTGTTCTGCACCACCGAGAATGACGTCGCGCATATCGCACGCGCGCTGCACGCCGGTGCCAATGAGTACATCATGAAGCCGTTCGACCGGGACATCGTCACCGCGAAGTTCCAGGAAGTCGGACTCATCTAGAGCATGATCCGGAAAAGTGGAAACCGGTTTTCCCTGCGACAAACGCGAAGCGTTTGCGCTGAGATCATGCTGACTTAAGTTTCTACGTTCGATCCGGCGGCAGAAGCCTTCGGCTCAACGGTTGTTGTGCGTCGTGTTGCGTCGCTGGTGAAGTCATGAGTGTTGCGTTGACAAGTACTGCGGTTCCGACATCGATCCGTTCCGACAAGGTGCGGGTGATGGTCGTCGACGATTCCGTGGTGATCCGCGGGATGATCTCGCGCTGGATCGGCGCCGAGCCAGACATGGAGGTGGTGGCCTCGCTGCGCACCGGCCTCGATGCCGTCAACCAGCTCGAGCGCATCAACCCGGACGTCGCGGTGCTCGATATCGAGATGCCCGACCTCGACGGCATCTCGGCGCTGCCGCAGCTCTTGGCCAAGAAGCGTGATCTCGTCGTGATCATGGCCTCGACGCTGACCCGCCGCAACGCGGAGATCAGCCTGAAGGCGCTGTCGCTCGGCGCGTCCGATTACATTCCGAAGCCGGAGAGCACGCGCGAGGCCACCGCCGCGGAGACTTTCCGCCATGACCTGATCCAGAAGATCCGTCATCTCGGCGCCAAGGTGCGGCGCAGCCCCGTGCACCCAACGGCGAGTCCGCCGCTTGCGCCCGGTCACGACAGGCCGCGCACGTTGGCTCCCGCCGCTGCGCACACCGCGCCAGCGCCGATCGCGCGCCGTTCGTTCGGCCTGCTGGCGCCGAAAGTGCTGCTGATCGGCTCCTCCACCGGCGGTCCGCAGGCGCTGATGTCGCTGGTCGCAGAGATCGGTCCCGTGATCGATCGCGTCCCGGTGCTGATCACCCAGCACATGCCGCCGACCTTCACCACCATTCTCGCCGAGCATCTGGCGCGCACCAGCAAGCGGCCGGCGCATGAGGGGATCGACGGCGAGACCATCAAGCCGGGTCATATCTATCTGGCGCCGGGCGGACGCCACATGCGCATCGCCCGCCACGGCATCGATGCCACCATCACGCTCGACGACGGGCCGCCGGTCAATTTCTGCAAGCCCGCGGTGGACCCGATGTTCACCTCCGCGATCGATGTCTGGCAGGGCAGCATCATGTCGGTGATCCTGACCGGCATGGGCTCCGACGGCATGCGCGGCGGCAAGGACATCGTCGCCGCCGGCGGTAGCGTGATCGCCCAGGACGAAGCGACCAGCGTGGTGTGGGGCATGCCCGGTGCTGCGGTCAATGCCGGCATCTGTGCCGCCGTGCTGCCGCTCAATCAGATCGCACCGAAGCTTGTTCGCGTGTTTGCGGGAGACCGTTCGTGACGCCGCTGGACTACGAGTATCTGCGTAAGCTGCTGAAAGAGCGTTCCGGCCTCGATCTCTCCGCCGACAAGCAGTATCTGGTCGAGAGCCGGCTGCTGCCGTTGGCGCGCAGGTCGAATCTCAATGGCATTCCCGAGCTGGTGCAGCGGATGAAGGGCGGCGCCGAGCTGCTGACGTCGGAGGTGGTCGAAGCGATGACCACCAACGAGACCTTCTTCTTCCGCGACAAGATTCCGTTCGACCATCTGAAGGACGCGGTGCTGCCGGCGCTGGCGCGGGCACGGGCCGCGCGCCGCAGCCTGCGGATCTGGTGCGCGGCGTCGTCGACCGGGCAGGAGCCCTATTCGATCGCGATGCTGCTGAAGGAAATGTCCGCGCTGTTTGGCGGCTGGCGCATCGAGATCATCGCCACCGACCTGTCGCAGGCGGTGTTGGAGAAATCCAAGGCCGGCCTGTTCAGCCAGTTCGAGGTGCAGCGCGGTTTGCCGATCCAGCTGCTGGTGAAGTACTTCGTGCAGAAGGGCGAGCTCTGGCAGCTCAACGCCGATATCCGCAGCATGGTGCAGCACCGCCAGCTCAATTTGCTGCAGGACATTTCGCATCTCGGCACCTTCGACGTGATCTTCTGCCGCAACGTGCTGATCTATTTCGATCAGCAGACCAAAGCCTCGATCTTCGGCAAGGTCGCGCGGATGCTCGAGCCCGACGGCGTGCTGGCGCTTGGCGCGGCGGAATCCGTGGTCGGCATTACCAACCTGTTCAGGCCTTATCCCGACCGCCGCGGCCTCTATCAGCCGAGCACCGCCCCGGTCGCGCGCGCCGGCGCTGCGGTTCACGTGCTGAAGGCGGTCGCGTCCGCTGCGCGCTGATCTGACTTTTCGAGGATCGTTCGGCTCTCTCTCTCTCTCTCTCTCTCTCCGTCACCCTGAGGAGCCGCGCAGCGGCGTCTCGAAGGGTCGACGGCCACCAGCGGGGCCGTTCATCCTTCGAGACGCGCTACGCGCTC
The DNA here is from genome assembly GCF_010811875.1 of Bradyrhizobium uaiense. Taxonomy (GTDB): domain Bacteria; phylum Pseudomonadota; class Alphaproteobacteria; order Rhizobiales; family Xanthobacteraceae; genus Bradyrhizobium; species Bradyrhizobium uaiense. The sequence continues at coordinate 12,295 of NZ_VKHP01000226.1, read as the reverse complement.
CTCCAGCGACAAAGGCGAAGCCTTTGCGCGGGGATGACGGACAAGACATAGTGCTTGTCACTACAAAATCGCGTGCGGCAGGAAGCGCGATGTGTTGCCGGTGATCGGATTCTCGTCTTCTCGAATCGACAGCCCGCAGGGCGTGTGGTCGACCAGCCAGCTTCCGAGCACGGGATACTGCCCGGAAAAATTCGGCAGCGGGGCCAGTGCCTGCCGGATGAAACCTTCGGCGCCGTAAGGACCTTGCTCCGCCACCAGCGTGATGCCGGCGCTCACCAGCTCGACATTGGCGCCCTCGCGCGAATAGATCGGCTTGCGCACGAACGAGCTGCCGAGCTGCGCGGCCTGCGGGTCGTCCTCGAAATAGGCCGGCAGCAGATTGGGATGGCCCGGAAACATCTCCCATAACAACGGCAGGATGCCCTTGTTGGACAGGATCGCCTTCCACGGCGGCTCGATCCATTGCGTCGGCGCGGAGCTGAGGTTCTTGCCGAATGCGTCATGGAACATCCATTCCCATGGATAGAGCTTGAAGGCGAGTGCGATCGGGCGTTCGTCGAGATCGACGAACTGGCCGTCGTTGCGCAGCCCGATCTCTTCGATGTCGAGCAGCGTGGTCTTCAGCCCGGCTTGCGCCGCGGTGTCCTCGAGATAGGCGAGCGTGCCGGCGTCCTCTGCATTTCCGGTCAGTCCGGTGAGATGCAGCGGATGGTTGGCGCCGATTGTTGTCCAGGCCTCGATCAGCCGGTCGTGGATCGAGTTGAACTGGTCGGCGCGTTTCGGGATGATGTTGCGTTCGATCGCCTGCTCGAGCCAGGTCCATTGAAACACCGCCGCCTCGAAGATCGAGGTCGGCGTGTCTGCATTGTATTCGAGCAGCTTGGCCGGGCCGCTGCCGCTGAATTTGAGGTCTAGCCGGCCGTAGAGGCTCGGGTCCTTGCGGCGCCAGCTCGCCGCGATCAGATCCCAGAACGCCTGGGGTATTTTCAGCCGGCGCAGATATTGCTCATCCTTGACCGCGCGCCCGGCGAGCTCGAGGCACATCCCGTCGATCTCGCCGGTCGGCGCCTCGATATCGCGCTCGATCTCGTCGAGCGTGAAGGCGTAATAGGCGCGCTCGTCCCAGTAGCGTTCGCCGTCGATGGTATGGAAGGCGAAGCCGGCGTTCTCGGCGGTCGTTTGCCAATCGTCGCGCTCGGAACATGCGATGCGTTGCATGAAGGGGACCGTGATCGCTCGTCAGTTTTGTTTCAGCCGCCGCCATGCGAAGGATAGTCGTAATGGGCGATGGTGCGCGGCGCGCTGCCGAAGCCACCTGCGGGCGACACTTGCATGGGCTTCCGCTTGGTTTTGTGTCCGGCGTGGTGATGGTGGCTGCGCGCTTGGCTTGGCGTCAGGCTCATCGACGCTGCGCCGATCGCGACGCTCCCCATCAATTTCAGCCATACACGGCGTGAGCGCTTCATCGACGCGATCCTTGACGCGATCCTTGCCATCTGCCGCGCTGCAGTTTCCATCAGCTGCGTTCGTCGGGCAAGCGAAAGCGCGATGACGCACCGACGATGCGGTAGGGTGCCTGTCAGCCACCGCTGAAGCCGAACGCATGCGCGAACGAGCCGAAGCCGCCGCGGCTCACCGACGAACTCGACGACGAACTCGACGAGGAGGACGAGCCGCTCGACGAGGAGCCGCTGCTGTAGAAGCTGCTGTGCGACGAGCCGCCGCTGCCGCTCGATCCGGATGACGAACCGCGCGGCCCGCAATCCGCGCCCGGTTGCGGCGGGACCGGTGCGGTGACGCCCGGAGGCGGCGGTTGGATGGGCTGGCAATTCTGCCGCGGCATCAGCGCGTAGGCGCCGCCGCCGACCGCGAGCGTCCCCATGACAAGCAGCGCGACATGGTTGGCGCGCTTGGACGGCGGATCCGGCCGCGGCGGCACCGCCGGCACGACCGGCCGCCGCTTGCCGAATTCCGGGTTTTGTTTGCGCGCCATGGCTTCGCTCAATGGCTCAGTAGATCATGCAGGCCGCGTTCAGCGCGCCTGCCGCCAGCGAGGACAGCCCGAGCCAGATCGCCGCCGCCATTTCGCCGGAGGCGATCCGCACCGACAGGTTCGGCACCGGGATCTTCACGATGTAATAGACGATGATCTGCACGATCAGCGCGATGATGCTCCAGATCAGGCAGTCGATGACATTGGCGGAGTGGGCGATGGCGCTGACCACCGGCAGCACGAAGCCGAGCAGGCTGAGGCCGAGCGCAATCGCTGCCGCCGGATCATTGTCGCGGATCAGCTGGAATTCGTCGTGCGGCGTGACGCGCGTATAGACGAACAAATAGGCGACCACGGCAATCAGCGCCGTGCAGAAATACACCAGGAACGCCGGCAGGCCGGCGAGGGATTGCAGGATCATGTCGGGGCGGTCCGGAGGTTTGTCGGGATTCGCGCGACGCAGGATGGCACGTTCCGTTGGTCGGCGTATGCCGGGTGGGGGTTCAATCCCAAGCAAAAACCCCGCCATTTGCGGCGGGGTTGAAGTCGTCAGCCAGATCGGGAGGAGTGAGCCTTGGCTCTCTCCGTCCCGAAGGTCAGGCGGGAATGCGTTCGTCGGCCTCGTGCGGCTCGCGCAGCACGTAGCCGCGGCCCCACACGGTCTCGATGAAGTTGCGGCCCTCGGAGGCGTTGGCGAGCTTCTTGCGGAGCTTGCAGATGAAGACGTCGATGATCTTCAGCTCCGGCTCGTCCATGCCGCCGTAGAGATGATTGAGGAACATTTCCTTGGTGAGCGTGGTGCCCTTGCGGAGCGAGAGCAGCTCCAGCATCTGGTATTCCTTGCCGGTGAGGTGCACGCGCTGGCCGCCGACCTCGACCGTCTTGGTATCGAGATTGACCACGAGATCGCCGGTCTGGATGACCGACTGGGCGTGACCCTTGGAGCGGCGCACGATCGCGTGGATGCGGGCAACCAGCTCGTCCTTGTGGAAGGGCTTGGTCATGTAGTCGTCGGCGCCGACGCCGAGACCCTTGACCTTGTCCTCGATGCCGGCGAGGCCGGAGAGGATCAGAATGGGAGTCTTGATCTTCGAAACCCGGAGCTGCTTCAGCACGTCGTAGCCGGACATGTCGGGCAGGTTGAGGTCGAGCAGGATGATGTCGTAGTCGTAAAGCTTGCCGAGATCGACGCCTTCTTCCCCGAGGTCCGTCGTATAGACGTTGAAACTCTCGGATTTGAGCATCAATTCGATCGACTGCGCGACGGCGCTATCATCTTCAATCAGCAAAACGCGCATGCCAGTCCCCTATAGTCGCCGCTCCGGGCGTCAGGTCGGCCGCACTTGCGGCACTCACAAAACGCCTTTGAACAACTGATTCGGATCCTGACGAGATATGGTTAACAAAAACTGATTCCTCGACGCAAGCTCTAACCGTGCAATTTTTGTCGAATCGCCCTAAGATATTGCGTAGAAGAAGCTTTTCCTACCCGTGCTCGTTCAGATTCCACATTAAGAGGCGGGCCTAACCGACTCTCGCGACTCACCCTTCTTCTGATGGGCGAGCGACCTCAGTCACCAAAGACAGTGACGCAATGATTAATGATGCGGGTAAACACGAAGTTAAGCGGCCGGAGCAAAATTGCGGAAACTTAAGGTTTTCGCAATGAAGGCGCTCGCGGAGCAGATCGGCGACATCGACGGCGTCAATATTTATGGCCGTGTGGTCGGCGTCCGTGGGCTGATGGTGGAGATCGCGGGCCCCATTCACGCGATGTCGGTCGGCGCCCGCATCGTGATCGACGTCGGCGCAGGCCGCTTCATCCCCGCCGAGGTGATCGGCTTCTCCGGCGAGAACGCGGTGGTGATGCCGTTCGGCGGGCTCGAGGGTGTCAGGCGCGGTTGCCGCGCCGTGATTGCCAATGCAGCGAGCCAGGTGCGGCCGTCGCCGGCCTGGCTCGGCCGCGTCGTCAACGCGATGGGCGAACCGATCGACGGCAAGGGCCCGCTGCCGCAAGGCGCATCGCCGATGTCCTACCGCAACTCGCCGCCGCCGGCGCATTCGCGCAAGCGGGTCGGTCCGCCGCTCGATCTCGGCGTGCGCGGTCTTAATACTTTCCTGACCTGCTGCCGCGGCCAGCGGCTCGGCATCTTCGCCGGCTCCGGTGTCGGCAAGTCGGTGTTGCTGTCGATGCTGGCGCGCAATGTCGATGCCGCGATCTCGGTGATCGGGCTGATCGGCGAACGCGGCCGCGAGGTACAGGAATTCCTCCAGGAGGATCTCGGCGAGGAGGGCTTGGCGCGCTCGGTCGTGGTGGTCGCGACCTCAGACGAGCCGGCGCTGATGCGGCGGCAGGCGGCGTATCTGACGCTCGCCATCGCCGAGTATTTCCGCGACGAGGACCAGGACGTGCTGTGCCTGATGGACTCGGTGACGCGCTTTGCGATGGCGCAGCGTGAGATCGGCCTGTCGGCGGGCGAGCCGCCGACCGCCAAGGGATACACGCCGACGGTGTTCACCGAACTGCCGAAGCTCTTGGAGCGGGCAGGGCCGGGCACCGGCAATGGCACCATCACCGCGATCTTCACGGTGCTGGTCGACGGCGACGATCACAATGAGCCGATCGCGGACGCGGTGCGCGGCATCCTCGACGGCCATATCGTGATGCAGCGGGCGATCGCCGAGCGCGGCCGCTATCCCGCGGTCAATATCCTCAAGTCGGTCTCGCGCACCATGCCGAAGTCGGCCGACCCCAACTTCCTGGCCTTCATCAACAAGGCGCGGCAGGTGATGGCGACCTATGCCGACATGGAGGAATTGATCCGGCTCGGCGCCTACCGGCCGGGTTCCAGCCCCGAGGTCGACGAGGCGATCCGGCTGCATGAACCGCTGGAAAGCTTCCTGCGCCAGGCCAAGGACGAGGCGACCAGCCTTGGCGACGGCTACCGGCAACTGTCTCAAATCCTGTCGGGTTTGGAAACGGAACGCTAACTTTGTCAGGCCATCATCCCCGGCACACCATAGCTATGCCGGCGGGGCCCAGCGGGGAGCCGGCTCTGTCCCGCGTTCAGATTTGGGACTTCTGGGGAGTATGAGTCGATGAAGTCACGTGAAACGCTGATCCGCCTGAAGAAGTTTCAGGTCGATGAAAAGCGCCGTCGGGTTACCCAGATCGAAGGCATGATCGCCGACTTCCAGCGCATGTCCATCGAACTCGAGCGCGAGATCCAGACCGAGCAGGAGCGCGCCGGGATCAACGATCCCTCGCACTTCGCCTATCCCACCTATGCCAAGGCCGCGATCCAGCGCCGGGAGAACCTGACCCGCTCGGCCGACGAACTGCGCGCCCAGCTCGACGACGCCAAGGCGCTGCTGTCGGAGGCGTTCGAGGAGCTGAAGAAGGTCGAGCTGCTTGACGAGCGCGACCAGGCGCGCGAGCGCGCGGAGGAGAGCGCCCGAGAGCAAGCCGACATGGATTCGATCGGCCTGATGCGGGCCCGTCTCGGCGTCGTCGCCTGAACCCTCGCTCCCTCCGCTGACCAGATTGAGAGCCCGGGCCGATCGCCCGGGCTTTTTGTTGGGCGCTGTCCACAAGCCGGCCATCTGTCGGCCTCTTGGCGGATCGCGGTGTCCCAAAATATGCTACCACCGGTCCAGACCAGATGATCGGCGGCGCGGTGGCAATGAAGCGATGGGGGATGCAGGCTTGGAGGGCGCAAAATGCTGACGCCGGCTGAGCTGGTCTGGCTGATCGCCGCCGTTGCCAAGGGGGATGAGGCCGCCTTTGAGCGGCTGTACGCCGCGACCCGCGCGAAACTCTTCGGTGTCGTGCTTCGTATCTTGCGGCGACAGGACCTCGCTGAGGAGGTGATTCAGGAGGCTTACGTCAAGATCTGGAACAGCGCCGGGCAGTTCAACCCAGCCCTGTCTTCCCCGATCACGTGGATGGCGTCGATCGCGCGCAACCGCGCCATCGATGTCGTGCGCAAGCGAGGCGAGGCCTCGCTGGAAGAAGAGCCGGCTGCAATGGAAGTCGCCGCCGACCAGCCTGATCCGCTGGCGCGACGGGAAATGACGGAAGAGTTGAAGCGATTGCTGGAGTGCGTCGGTCGTTTGGAGCCGGATCGTCAGAAGCTCGTGCTGCTCGCCTATTACAACGGCTGGAGCCGCGAGCAGCTTGCCGCAAAGTTCGAGACGCCGGTGAATACGGTGAAGACCTGGCTGCGCCGCAGCCTGTTGGATATCCGGGAGTGTCTTGGACTCTGATTGATGGCCTATAGCGAAGACCATATCGCGCTCGCCGCGGAATATGCGCTCGGTACCCTCGATGCCGATGAGCGCACGCAGGTCGAGACCATGATGGCCGTCGACAGCGAGTTCGCTGCGCTCGTGCAGGCCTGGGAGTTCAGGCTCGGGCCGCTGAACCAGATGGTCGGCCTGGTCGAGCCGCGTCCGGTGGTCTGGGAGAACATCAGGGCGACGATCGGCCATGCCGGCGCACCGCAGGCGCCGCTGGTGCTGCCCGAGACGCCGGCCGCGACCGTGAAACCGCCGCCGACGACCGACGATCCCGAGTTCGGCTCGGCGTTCGATCCGGAGCCTTCTCCGCCATCGGAGATCCGGCAGTCACCCGAAACCTCACGGCCGGCCGACATCCGGCGGCCACCTATCCAGGCACGTTTCGGCGTTGACGACAGCAGCAACATGATCGCGCTTGCGGGTCGTGTGAAGCGCTGGCGCGGCATCGCGTCGGCTGCGACCGCGATCGCGGCCGCACTGCTCGTGACACTTGGTCTGCAGGTCTACAAGCCCGACGCTCTGCCGGATGCGATCCGGCCGAAGCCGCGCATCCAGACCGTGGAGGTGAAGACGCCGGCGCCGGCATTCACGCCGTCGGCGCAATATGTCGCGCTGCTGCAAGGGCAGAATGGCGGACCGGCCTTCATCATGACCATCGACGGTGCGACCAAGAATTTCACCGTCCGCAAGGTCGGCGCTGCGTCCGAGCCCGGCAAGAGTTTTGAGCTCTGGCTGATTTCCGACAAGCTGCCGCAGCCGCGCTCGCTCGGCGTGATCGGCGCAGACGATTTCACCGCGCGTCCGGTGCTGTCGGGCTATGATCCCGATGTGATCAATGGCGCCACTTACGCGGTAACCGTCGAGCAGGCCGGCGGTTCGCCGAACGGTCAGCCGACCTCGGCGCCGATCTTCACCGGCAAGCTGATCGAGACCGTGCCGCCTGCGTCGAAGTAGGCGCGAGGCGCGAGCTCAACATCCCATTGCAGTTCGTCATTGCGAGGAGCGATAGCGACGAAGCAATCCATCTTTCCGAACAAGCGGTGGAATGGATTGCTTCGCTGCGCTCGCAATGACGTGGATAGAACTGTGGTGCGCTGTTCAGCACGGCGTTGAATCAGCCACCCGCGCAAAAAGAAAACGCCCGTGGGGAGCGGGCGTTTTCGATAGTCAACTTGGGGTAGTTGGGGGTCTTAAATATCCACGTAGCGACTTTGGGGGGCTGTAAAGAACACCACGTGAATTCGTGAAACTCTCCTGTTAGCGGACCAGCGACGTGCCCGAGCTCGTGATCGCGACCGGCTTGCCGGCCTTCATCACACGCGCCGTCTGGGTGTAACCCTCGTCCGACGAATTGTGTGCCGCGATGCCGAAGCCCGCGACCAGGATACCGGCGAACAACGCCACAACCACAATCTTCAGGTGCGTCATACGATCGGCGCTGTAGATCGAGTGGTTCATGGAAGTCTCCTGCCGCCTTCCTGCTCTCAGTAATCTGTCGGGTCGTTCTGTCGTCCGGTTCAACGTCTCGTGCCCCGCTAACGTAGGATTTGCCGATTCCGTTCCCTAGGGGGCATCACAAGGCCGTGATGAGACGTGATCCGGCGCGATCAAAGATCGTCTCCGGCTCCCGAAATCCGCATTAACTGGACGTAATATCAGTAACTTGCTTGGGGGCCGGATCATGTTACCCTAGATAGGGCCGTTCCGGGCTGTTCCACATAAATCAGTTGCCTGTGGCGAGAAAGCACGGGCGAAAACACAAATGATTTGCGGCCGCTACCGCGTTTTCGAGCGAAGCGGACGCCGCTTCGCAGGAAGAAAGCGCGTCCAAATCACAAGCCCTACACGCTGGCGACCGTCTTCAGCCGGGCCCGCGGATGGATCTCGGCCTGCGACAAAACGGTGGTCTGCGAGCGGAACCGTTCCACCAGTGAGCGAACGAACGGCCGGATCGCGGCAGAGGTCACCAACACCGGGGCCTCGCCTTCGCGCGCCGCCTGCTCGAAGGCGTTGCGCACGGCGGTCATGAATTCCGACAGCTTGGAGGGCTGCATCGCCAGGCTGCGGTCGTCGCCCTGGCCTACGATCGACTCGGCAAAGGCCTGCTCCCAACGCGCCGACAGCGCGATCAGCGGCAGATAGCCGTTGGGCGAGGTGTTCTGGGCGCAGATCTGCCGCGCCAGCCGGGCGCGGACATGCTCGACCATGGTGGCCGGATTGCGCGAGAACGCCAGCGCGTCGGCGATGCCCTCGAGGATGGTGGAAAGGTCGCGGATCGAAATCCGCTCGGCGAGCAGCAATTGCAGCACGCGCTGGATGCCCGACATCGTGACCTGGCTCGGCACGATGTCCTTGATCAGCTCGCCTTGCTCCTTCGGCAGGTCCTTCAGCAGCTTCTGCACCTCGCCGTAGGACAGCAAGTCCGCCATGTTGGTCTTGAGCAGCTCGGTCAGGTGCGTCGACAGCACCGTGGCGGCGTCGACCACGGTGTAGCCCTTCAGCGCGGCCTCTTCCTTCAGGCCGGCGTCGACCCAGGTCGCAGGCAGGCCGAAGGTCGGCTCGATGGTGTGGATGCCGGGCAGTTGCACCTGGTTGCCGGCGGGGTCCATGACCATGAACTGGCTCGGCCAGATCTTGCCGGTGCCGGCGTCGACTTCCTTGATCTTGATGACGTAGCTGTTGGCCTCGAGCTGGACGTTGTCGAGGATGCGCACTGCCGGCATCACAAAGCCCATCTCGATCGCGAGCGAGCGGCGCAGCGCCTTGATCTGCTCGGTGAGGCGGTCGGTGCCGTCGGGCCCGTTGACCAGCGGCAGCAGCGCGTAGCCGAGCTCGATCTTGAGGTCGTCGATCTTCAGCGCAGCGGCGATCGGCTCCTCCGCGGCGGCAGCGGCGGCGGCCGCGGCCGCAGCGGGGGCTGCTGCGGCTGCTGTTTCGGCCGCCTTGGCCGCGCGCTTGTGCTTGCGCGCGTTCCAGGCCAGCGCCGCAGCGCCGGAGCCCAGTGCCAGGAACGGCAAGGTCGGAATGCCCGGCAGCAGTGCCAGCACCAGCATGACGCCGGCCGACATGCCGAGCGCCTGCGGATAGCCGGAGAGCTGGCGCATCAGCGCCTTGTCGGCGGCGCCGGTGATGCCGGCCTTGGAGACCAAGAGGCCGGCTGCGGTCGAGACGATCAGCGCGGGCACCTGGGTGACGAGGCCGTCACCGACCGTCAGCACGGTGTAGGTGCGGGCGGCTTCGCTGAAGGAGAGGCCCTGCTGGGCGACGCCGATGATGATGCCGCCGACGATGTTGATGCCGACGATCAGGAGGCCGGCGATGGCGTCGCCGCGGACGAATTTCGAGGCACCGTCCATGGCGCCGAAGAAGCCGCTTTCGTCCTCCAGCGCCTTGCGGCGCTCCTTGGCGGCTTTCTCGTCGATCAGGCCGGCGGACAGGTCGGCGTCGATCGCCATCTGCTTGCCGGGCATCGAGTCCAGTTGGAAGCGCGCCGCGACTTCGGCGATGCGGCCCGAACCCTTGGTGATGACCACGAAGTTCACGATCACCAGGATCGCGAACACGATGATGCCGATCACGAAGTTGCCGCCCATCACGAAGTTGCCGAAGGCCTCGATGACGTGGCCGGCAGCCGCCGTGCCCTCGTGACCATGGCTCAGGATCAGCCGGGTCGAGGCCATGTTCAGCGACAGCCGCAGCATGGTCGAGATCAAGAGGATGGTCGGGAACGACGAGAATTCCAGCGGCGCCTGGATGAACAGCGAGGTCATCAGGATCAGGATCGAGACCGTGATCGAGACCGCCAGGAAAAGGTCGAGCACGATCGAGGGCAGCGGCAGGATCAGCACCACCAGGATGGTGAGAACGCCGAGTGCCAGCGCGAGATCGCCGCGCTTCAGGATGTCGCCGATCTCGCCGAGGCTCGGCAATCCGCTCTTGCCTGCCGTGCCCTGACCCGCCGTGACGTCGACCATGGTAGCCGCTCTCCCTCGCGACTGGCGGCCGCGGCCGCCAAGCGTCTGCGCGACGGCCACTGGGCCGCCGTTCCGAAAGTGAGGCACCGCGCTGGCGTTCACGGGGATCTCCGCCCGTTAGACGCGTTCGACGACACTCGACTTCACTCGGCAATTCTTGCCGGGTGTATGGTTAGCAAAGGGTTAATAAGTGCCGTCCGAGGGCCGCGCGGGACGTCGCAGGCGTCAGGCCATGGGGATTCCGGGCCGGGAAGGGCGGGGCGGACCGTCCGGCTGTTGCGGGGGCGAGCCAGCGGCCTCTATCTCAGCACACCGAGCACGGCGCCCGATGCGGCGATGAGGCCGAGCGTGACGACGCTGGCGCGCCACAGCAGTTGCCGCCGGGCGGCGCGTCGGTCGTGGAACGCCAGCCAGTCGTGGACAAAGCCCGCAGGGATATCGAACACCACTGTCGACTTGTTGCGGCGGTGGGTCTCATGCTCGCAATACATCGTCCGAACGACCGGCACGCCGAGCCGCTCGAGCTCGCAATGCCATTCCCAGGCATTCTTGCCGTTGGTCCAGCGATTTTCGAAGGGGACCACGTGTGATTCCATGACGAGCCTCCTGGCCCACCCTTGAACCTCACGTGGCAATCCTAGCTCAATCCATGGACCGGCGCGAGATCGGCGTTGGCCGTCTCGGGCCGGTCATGGCCGCCGCTAGTTGGCGGACTGCATCCACTTGCGCCAATGCGTCGGCTGGATGTCGAGAGGCTTGCTGCTGGCATGGCCGACCCATTCGCCGCCGTCCCGGTGGCACGGGAACATCAGCGCATGAACCATGCCGTCATAGTCGAGGACGCAGACCTCGAGCTCCCGGTCCGACGGCGCTGACGCAACGGGTAACCACTCTGCTGACGACGAATGCATGACGATCCTCCGACAGTGTGCGCTTCGATCCGACTATCCTGCGAGCTGCGCGCCATCCGGCGGGATGATAGGTCCGGACGGCGAGCCGCCAGTGTGAACCGGCTCGCATTGTAGCAGTATTTCTCGTCAGCATGATCGCGGTTCGATGGCCGATATTCCCGGTCGATCGGTTGGGCTGCGATCCCTGCAGCGCACAATGCGGATTGAACTTTCGCAGCCTGGTTTCCGACGAAATGCCAGCAACGCCGCTCAGCCGCCAGAGGCATCGATGTCGAACCGGACAGGTCGAACCGCGACAGCAGGATTTGCCGCCGCAATTGCGCTGTTCCTGGTGCCGGCATCAGCCGCAACACTGCCGGACGACCGGACCTGGCTGGTCCGCATGATCTCCTGCAAGGGTAACGGCGTCCTGATGGAGGTCTACCTGCCGCAATCTGTCGTGTTCGCGCCGCATGGCGGCATGGCTGCGGGCAAGACAGCGGACGGCTTCTACACGCTCGATCTGACCGAGCTCAACAAGGGCAAGGATCTCGAGCCGGCGCATGTGACGATGAGCGCCGACAAGAAGTCCGTCACCGTCGACCAGTACACGCGCGGCTTGCCGCCGACCCGCATACCGGTCGGTGGCGGCACCGTGGATTTCGATCAGCGGTTCGGCGTCGGCGCGAAGTGCGGCGCGTTCCAGGCGCAGGATCCGAACTACGGCAATTGAGGCGCTTCAGGCGTCGGTGAGTTCGGCGCGTCCCCTTGCTGCTGCATGCCTAATCTCTCGGCAACGCGCTTGACCTTGAGGCAAATGCCGACGAAGTTCCGCGTGCCGTGGTAATTTCTTCTGAATATTCCCCCGAAGCCGCATTGTTCATTCCCGACTCGCGCCGGGCATGGCTGCGTCTTGTCGTGGCCGTGGTGATCGGTTCGCTCGGCAGCGTCGGCATGTGGTCCGTCGTGGTGGCGCTGCCGGGCGAGACGGTCACCAAGGCCACGGCCCGCCGCAGCCCTCGCCGGCGCCAGTCGGGCAAGACCAAAGCCGGGTCGGGGGAAAATACCGAAGAAATCGTGCACGGTAACGGGAGTACGTCGGGATGTGAGGCACAGCCAAGCCGGGGACCGGAGCAAGG
>NZ_VKHP01000225.1 GCF_010811875.1 Bradyrhizobium uaiense | reverse complement strand
CCGCCGTCACACCGGTGAAGCCGGTGCCGGTGATGGTCACAGCCGTACCGCCGGGAGCCAGTCCCGATGCCGGCGAGATCAACGTCACCGTCGGCGCCACGGCCGCGACCAGCTTCACGGTCAATTCCGCGACGTCGATCACCGCGACGGCGCCCGCCGGCTCAGCTGTCGTCGATATCAGGGTGACGACCGCAGGCGGAACCTCCGCAACCTCGGCCGCGGATCAGTTCAGCTACCTGGCGGCGCCCGTGATCACGTCGATCTCGCCGACAACAGGTCCTGCGGGGGGCGGCACCTCCGTAACCATCGCCGGATCAGGTTTCGGTGGAACGACGGGCGCCGGCGCAGTCAGGTTCGGTGCTGTGAACGCGGCCAGCTACACGGTCAATTCGGCGAGCTCGATCACGGCCGTCTCGCCACCCGGTACGGGCACGGTAGACATCGTCGTGACCAACAATTCGCAGGCGTCCTCCGTCACGGCCGGCGATCGCTTCACCTATCAATCGGCAACGACGCAGACCGCGCTGGCGTCATCACAGAATCCGAGCCAATTCGGGCAATCCGTGACGTTCACCGCAACCGTCACCGCGTCCGGCGGAACTCCCGCGGGCACGGTCACATTCGCCGACAGCGGCGCAACGATCGGCTCCGCGACCTTGTCGGGCGGCGTTGCGACCCTCGCCGTCTCGACGCTTGCGATCGGCAGCCATACGATCACCGCGAGCTACGGCGGCAGCACCACGTTTGCGTCCAGCAACTCACCGTCGCTTGCGCAGACGGTCAACGTGCCGATCGACAGCGTGCGATTGCGGGCACTTCAGCTCAACGTCACCAAGATGGTGGCGCAGACATCGGGCCAGGCGATATCAGGCGCGATCGACGACGCGATCGCCGACAGCTTCAACGATGGCGGCGCCTTCATGACACCGGGCAACGGACGCATCCGGTTCAATTTCTCTGCCGATCCGCGCGATGGCGATGGGGCCGAGCCAGCAACGAGCACACCTGGTTTCGCCAGCAGCGCGTTTGGCTCTGACGGACGCCGCGACGCATCGTCGTTCGGTGGAGCGCGCCGCAGCGGCCCGCGGGTCGACGATGCCTTTGCAGCGATCGCTCAACAGATGCCGAAGAAAGCGCCTCCGAAATGGCAGGAGGAGAAGCAGTGGCTGCTCTGGGCCGACGTGCGCAGCGCGAGCCTCGACCGCTGGGGCACGACGAACGCCAACGGCGTGGCGCAGGCCTCGCAGGCTTCGCTCTACGGCCAGCAGGTCAATGCGTTGATGGGCCTGACCTACAAAGCGACGCCGACCCTGGCAATCGGTGTCGTGGGCGGCTGGGAAACCTTCAGCTACACCGAGCAGGACATCAACGGAAAGCTCAAGGGCGATGGCTGGACCACCGGCACCTATCTCGGCTGGAAGATCCTGCCGACGCTGCGCTACGACGCGGCCGTCACCTACTCCGGCATCGGATACAATGGCATCGCCGGCACCGCGCAGGGCAATTTCACCGGCGAGCGCTGGATGTTCGCGACCGGCCTGACCGGCACATACAAGACCGCCGGCTTCCTGATCGAGCCGTCCGCGAGGGTCTATGCGCTCAGGGAGCATCAGAACAGCTACGTCGACTCCCTCGGGACCCAGCAAGGCACCCACGACTTCATGAGCGGACGCGCCTCGGGGGGCGTGAAGGCCGCCTACCCGGTGCCGTGGCTGGACAGTGGCATCGTGCTCACCCCGTTCGCCGGGCTCTACGGCGACTATTACTTCAACAAGGAAGATAGCGGCGCGATCCTTGCGGCAGGTGGCCTCCCGCTCGCATCGACACCCCTGCTGCAAGGATGGTCGGCGCGTGCGACCGGCGGTCTCGCAGCGCGCTTCCCCGGCGGAGCCGGTGTCGCGATCGGCGGAGAATTCGGCGGCCTTGGCAGCAACACCCAGATCTGGACGTTGAGCGCGAAAGCAAATGTGCCGTTCTGATATCTGCGCGGAACTTCTCGGACGAGCATTGCCTGCTGTCGCGAAGCAACTGCGAGATACGAGCTCAATTGCGCACGAACTACAGTAACGTTCTCGGCGCCAACCGGTAGGCCGGCGAACTGTTCGACACGAAACTGCCGTTGCGGCAGCATCGAAATAGTCCCGTTCATCACCAAACGCGGTGATTATGGGTCCGGGCTCTCGCCAGGACGACGGCAGTGAATGTGGCGCGTTGGCGCGATGACGGCGAAGCACGCCCTACCTGCTCAAGCCGCCGTCGGCTCGCTCGACAGCGCGGCGAACACCGTCTCGGGCGAATGCGCGATCACGGCAAGCAGTGCGCGGGCGGGGCCGCGCGGTGCGCGCTTGCCCTGCTCCCAATTGCGGATGGTTTCCACGGGCACGCCGAGCTTGGCGGCGAATTCGAGCTGGGTGAGCCGGGCCCGGCGGCGCAAATCACGCACGGCCGGCTGGGCCGCCGCAGGCTGCATCGCCGCGTCGGCCGGATGCGCGGGCACAAGCGGGATTTCCTGCCCGTCGCGCAATTCGACGATCCGTCCGTCCGCCTTGAGCCGCAACCGCTGCATGATGGCCCCCGTGATGGCCCCTTGGAGATAGGGCCATCATCCGCCAACCCCGTTAAGGCGCGATTAACGATAAGCCGCCCCCAAGGGCAATCGCACATGGCTACGAGGCGCGGCGCGGTTTTCTGAATAATAGAATAATGCCGCTGATTTGCCCGACATGTCAAGTTGCCGTGTCGAATGCCGGTATGCCGCCGGCTACTTTGCATGGGGTTGTTTTCGATATTTTGGCAGTGCGCCCCTGCGGAGGCAGGCTATGTGCGATAGCCCTGCCCCCGGGACTCCGACCTATTTCAGCCCGAACCACAGCGTGGCGATGCCGAGGAACGAGAAGAAGCCGACCACGTCGGTGACGGTCGTGACGAAGGTGCCGGAGGCGACCGCGGGGTCGGCCCGCACCCGTTCCAGCACCATCGGGATCAGGATGCCGCCGAGCGCGCCGGCGACCAGATTGCAGATGATCGCAAGCCCGATCACGATGCCGAGGCCCGGGATCTTGAACCAGGCCACCGCGGCGATGCCGGTGATGACGGCAAACGCAATGCCGTTGACGAGCCCGACCATGGTCTCGCGTAGCACCACGCGCATTGCGTTGAACGCACCGAGCTCGCGGGTGGCGAGCGCGCGCACCGCGACCGTCATGGTCTGGGTCGCGGCATTGCCGCCCTGGCTCGCCACGATCGGCGCCAACACCGCGAGCGCCACCATCTTCTCGAGCTGGCCCTCGAACAGGCCGAGCACCGACGAGGCGAGGAATGCGGTCGCGAGATTGACCAGCAGCCAGTTGAAGCGGCCGCGGGCGATGGTCCAGACCGTGTCGGACAGCTCTTCGGGATGGGTGACACCGCCGAGCGCCTTCAAGTCCTCGTCGGCCTCCTCCTCGATCACGTCGACGACGTCGTCGATGGTGATCACGCCGACCAGCCGGTCGGTGGTGTCGACCACGGGAGCCGCGACCAGATTGTACTTGCCGAACATCCGTGCGACCTCTTCCTGGTCCTCCAGCGCCGAGACCCGGCGGCGGTCCTCGTCGATCAGGTCCTTGACCGGAACCGGGCGGCGCGCACGCAGCAGCGCGTCGAGCGGCATCGCGCCGAGCAGGTGCCTGTCGGCGTCGACCACATAGATCTCGTAGAACCGCTCGGGCAGATCGGGCGTGTCGCGCATGTAGTCGATCGCCTGCCCGACGTTCCAATCCGGCGGCACCGCGATGAACTCGGTCTGCATCCGTCGGCCGGCGGAATTCTCCGGATACAGCAGGCTGCGCTCGATGTCCTCGCGCTCGGCCGCCGGCAGCTTCTCCAGGATCTCTTCCTGGTCCTCCTCGTCGAGGCTTTCGAGGAGCTCGACGGCGTCGTCGGATTCGAGCTCGCGGACGCCCTCTGCAACCGTCTCCGGCTCGAGTTCCTCGAGGATCTCCTCGCGGACCGTTTCGTCGACCTCGTTGAGTGCCGAAAAATCGAAATCAGCGCCCGTGATCTCGACCAGCGTGACCCGGTCGTCCGGCTCCAGCGCGGCGATCAGGTCGCCGAGATCCGCCTCGTGCAGTTCCGCGACCACCTCACACAGCAGCGGCCGGTCGGCGGCGTGGATGGCCCGGGTGATCTCCGCGACGAATTCGCCGCGGAGCTGGCCCTCCTCGTCCCGCATCGGCATCCGGGCCAGGGGGTCTGCCTCGGCGGGCTCGGCAACGTCGATTTTCTCGGCCATGCCGTGTTTCGCCGGTTTGACAGGAGGGGAAAAACTGGTTGGATGAGTGCGGAACGGATTACCTAATCGGTGGGGCCCAGTGCAATGAGAAATATGTTGAGCGCACCGCGACCGATCCTCAACATTGTCGCGGCGCTGATCTCGATCGCGCCTCTCGCGCTCATCCCGATCGCGCCCCTTGCGCTGATCGGCGCGGCGCACGCCGCCGAGTGCTCGCGCAACGACGCGCTCGGCACCTCACGTGTGCTCGAGGTCGACCCTGCGACCTATCCGCGCGTTGGACTGAAGAGCTTTCCGCAGACCCTGCCGCTCAGGGATGGCGAGGTCGTGCTGACCTTCGACGACGGGCCGACACCTGGCGTCACCGACAAGGTGCTGACGGCGCTGGCAACCGAATGCGTGCAGGCCACCTTCTTCATGGTCGGCCGCAACGCGGCGGACCATCCCGATATGGTCCGCAAGATCGCACGGCTCGGCCACAGCATCGGCTATCACAGTTGGGACCATCCGCATCTCAACAAAATGCCGACGGATCTGGCCGAGGCGAACATCAATCGGGGGATCGAAGCGGTCCAGACGGCCTTGCGCGGCACCGCGAGCACGGTCCCGAGCACGCCGTTCTTCCGGTTCCCCTATTTCGAGTCGACGCCCGCGCTGCTCGATCGTCTGGAAAAGCGCGGTATCGCGGTGTTCGGAGCCGATTTCTGGGCCAGCGATTGGAACAAGATGACCCCCGAGGAGGAACTCAAGCTGCTGACCGGGCGGCTCGAAGGCCACCGCAAGGGAATTATCCTGCTGCATGATCCGCAAATGCGGACAGCCCAGATGCTGCCGGCCTTTCTAAGGTATCTGCGCGAGCATAATTATCACGTCGTCCACATCGTCCCGGCAGCGATGAAAACCGTGTCCGACCGGACACATTGAACCCGGGCCCCGAGCTGGATTACAGACTGTTAAGGCGGCGTTCATGGCGCCGCACCTAAGGATTCGTCAGTGCGTTTGGAATGCGGCCGAGATTTGATGATTGCAAACGTCCTGGTGATGATCCGGAAGCGGTCGCGGACCGTGATCGGCGCGGCGCTGCTGGGCTGCGGCTTGATGACGCCGTACGTCGCCCTCGCCGCGGATTGCCCTAACCCTAACGCACTCGGCACCTCGCGCACCCTCGTCGTCGATCCCACGGAGCATCCGCGGATCGGCACCATGCAGTATCCGGAGACCCTGCCGCTCGCCGACCATGAAGTGGTGCTGACCTTCGACGACGGGCCGCTGCCGAAATACAGCAACCAGGTGCTGGCCATTCTTGCAAGCCAGTGCGTCAAGGCTACCTTCTTCACCATCGGCTCCCAGGCCCGGTTCAATCCGGAGGGCGTGCGCAAGCTGATCTCGGCCGGACATACCGTCGGCACGCACAGCCAGAACCATCCGTTGACGATGAACAAGATGCCGCTCGAGCGGGTGCGGCAGGAAGTCGACGACGGCATCGCCTCGACGCTCGCAGCGCTCAATGGCGACAGGAGCAAGCTGGCGCCGTTCTTCCGGATTCCCGGCCTGATGCGCGCCGAGATCCCGGAAGCGTATCTGGCGTCGCAGGGTATCCAGGTCTGGAGCGCCGACTTCCCGGCCGACGACTGGCGCCACGTTTCGCCGCAGCGGGTCTACGATCTCGCGATCCAGCGCATCGAGGCCAAGCGCAAGGGCATCCTGCTGCTGCACGACATCCAGCCGCGCACCGTCGCGGCGCTGCCGCGCATCCTCAACACGCTGAAGGAGCGTGGCTATCGCATCGTGCACGTCGTGCCCGCGACGGCCGACCGCCCGGCGACGCCGACCGAGCCGCAGCAATGGCTCATGCATCCGCCGACCGAGACGGTAGCGACCACGCGCTGGCCGAAGATTCCGAACTTCGTCTTCACCGCGACGCGGACGCTGCCCGCACCGGTCTTTGCCGACATGGACTGGCGCGATGCCGACATCCTCGACCACGCGCAGCACGCCCGCGTCGCTGTGCCGGTCCGCACGCCGTGGCCACAGCCGCAGCTCACGCTGCTCGCGCCGGTCTCGACATTGCCGATTCCCGCGGCCGACGTGTTTCGCGTTCCCGAAGCACTGGACCTGACCCTGCTCGCGGCCCGCTCGGCCGCCAGTCGCCGCCTCGCACAGCGCGCAACCGGTCCAGCCGTCGGTGCGCCGCGTGCGCAGGCGATCTCCGCGCAGCAGGCCAGGCATCCGAAGCAGGCCGCGCATCAGATCCCCGCTGCGGGTCACGGCAGGATCCACGGCACGCCCATGCGTGTCGCACCGCCGGCTGCGAACAATGCTTCGGTTCGCATCGCCAAGCGCACGCCACGCGCCGAAGCCTCGGCCGCCGGCAAGCGCGTGCCTGACTAGCGCGCGATCTAGCTGGCCACGATCTTGGCGACGCAGAGCAGGATCACCAGCGCCAGGAAAAAGATGTCGATATAGGATTTGATCTCGCCGGCATGCCTGAGCGCGGTGACATCGCCGACGATCTGCTTGCGCGAGGCCGCCGCATGGGGCCCCTCGCCGGCCACCGCGGCCAACCGCCGCAGGCGCTCGATGCGCTGGAAAAAATAGAACGAGCGCAGCCCGGAGAAGGCATGCATCGCCGCATAAACCAGAATCAGGATCGCCACCCTCGCGCGCTGCTCATATCTCTCCAGAAGGTTCAGCGTGAAATAGACCAGCCCCAGAAACACGAAGTTGGAGAGGACACGGTAGGCGTAGCTGGCAAAGATCATCAGGCACTCCGGGTGGGCAGGCTTGGGCCGCGCGATCGGAAGGTGCAGCGGCCCTCCGGCCGGCAGCGCCGAACCAGCCAGGCCATGCATCCGCGAATCTATCCGACCGGTGTTACAGGACCGCATCGGCCGGCACCTTCACCAACCGCTCCAGATCTGGGGCCGACCGACGCGAAGGCCGGCACAGAGGCGAGCGGCTACGCTTCGAAAAGTTCAGCGATTTCAAGGATCAGCTGAGGTGTGGTGCGCTCGGAGGGACTCGAACCCCCACGGTGTTACCCACTGCCACCTCAAGGCAGCGCGTCTACCAATTCCGCCACGAGCGCTAGGATGCCGGATGGAACCCTAAGGCGCCGCCGCATCGACGGGGCCATGTAACAAATCATGCATGCAGGGACAAGGCGATTAATGCGCGAATTAACCGCGAACTCCGGGAGATTTCGGCAGCATTTGCTTGACCTCGACCGCAATCCGGTTGCGGTCGACCAGAACCACGCCGCTGGCGACGGGCAGGTTGTTGGCGAGGATCTTGACCTCGTCGGCCTCGGTGGCATCCAGTTCGATGATGGCGCCGCGGGACAGCCGCATGACCTGGTGAATCGGCATGGTGGTGGTACCGAGAACCACCATGAGATCGACGCTGACTTTATCGAGCGTGGGCACTTCTGAACCGCCGAACGGGAACTAAATTGTGGGTTCACCTGACCACGTTAGGGTTAGCTAATGGTTAACGACCGCCAAAGCCTCGATTTGACGACCTTTGCGCGCCCTTCGGGCGGCGAAGCGGTCGAATGGCGGATTGCGGACCGCCCGGTGCCCTACCCCGATTCTCTCGCTGCGATGGACGCGCGAGTGGCGGCGATTGCCGACGGATCGGCGCCTGAACTGGTGTGGCTGCTCGAGCATCCGCCGCTCTATACCTCCGGCACCAGCGGCAAGGCCGACGACCTGCTCGATCCGCGCTTTCCGACCTTCCAGAGCGGCCGCGGCGGCCAGGTCACCTATCACGGCCCGGGCCAGCGCGTGGCCTATGTGATGCTCGACGTCAAGCGGCGCCGGCCGGATGTCCGCGCCTACGTCGCCTCGCTGGAGGAATGGATCATCCGCACGCTCGCCGCCTTCAATGTGCGCGGCGAGCGCCGCGAGGATCGCGTCGGGGTCTGGGTGCGTCGCCCGGACAAGGGGCAAGGCTACGAGGACAAGATCGCCGCGATCGGCGTGCGGCTGCGCCGCTGGGTCTCGTTCCACGGCATCGCGATCAATGTCGAGCCGGATCTTTCGCACTTCCAGGCGATCGTGCCCTGCGGCGTGGTCGATCCGCGCTACGGCGTCACCTCGCTGGTCGATCTCGGATTGCCGGTCACGATGGCCGATGTCGACATCGCGCTCCGGCAGGCATTTGCCGAGGTGTTCGGCGACACCGCAACGCGCCTGCCGGAAACGACCGGCTAGACCTCACGCCGCCTTTTGCGGCGCGACCTCGAGCTTGCCGGCGATGTAGCGGCGCTCCTGGGTCAGGCCGCCGAAGCCGTAGGCATCGCCCTTCACTTCATCGACATGAGCGTAGCTCTCGGTGTGGAGCGGCCCGAGCAACTCGCCCATCCGCTTGAACAGTGCCGCGAGATAGGCCGCCTTCTCGTCCTTGGTGTTGGTGCCTTCGGTGACGTGGATGTCGAGCCAGTAGCTCGCGAGCCCCTGCTCGGCGAGCGACTTACCGCCGGCGAACCAGTCGGCGGCGTCGGCCGACTTGACGATGATCGCAGTGACCTTGGGATCCTTGTGCAGAATCCCTGCGGTCAGGTCCGAGACAGCGGCAGCGATATCGGACTTCAGCGACGGCGACTGGCGCGAGGTCGCGTAGGTGACGGTGATAAGGGGCATGATCGGTCTCCTTGAATTCGGTTGGCGCGGGTCAATCGCGCCTCCTCTAGCTAGACCTTTACGCATCATCTTGGTATCTTATCTATATGGATAGCAATGATAACGATCATTGATCATGACGACCACGCTCGACATCGATACCATGCAGGCCTTCCTCCTCGTCGCCGAGTTGCAGGGCTTCACGCGCGCCGCCGAAGCGCTCGGCACTACGCAAGCGGCGATCAGCATGAAATTGCAGCGCCTCGAAACCGTGCTCGGCAAGCGGCTGGTCGAGCGCTCGCCGCGCGCGGTGCGGCTGACCGCTGATGGTGCGGCCTTCCTGCACCACGCCCGCGCACTGATCGAGGTGCATGACCGCGCGCTATCAGGCGAGAAACCGGCGCGGCAGCAGCTCACGCTCGGGATCAGCGATCACGCGGCAGGCCCGGAGCTGGTGCCGCTGCTGGAGCGGTTGCACGCGATGGCCTCCCAACTTGCACTCGCCGTGACGATCGGTTTCTCGCGCGAAATGCTCGATGCCTACGATGCCGGCGAACTCGACGCCGTGATCGTACGCCAGGAAGGCAGCCGGCGCGGCGGCGAGAAACTGACCGAGGACGAATTCGGCTGGTTCGCCGCCAAGCGCTTCGTCTGGCCGCGCGGCGACGCCTTGCCGCTGGCGGCCCTCGCGCCACCCTGCGGCGTACGCGCCCTGGCCGTGCGCGCGCTCGACAAGGCCGGCATCGCGTGGACGGAAAGCTTCATCGGCGGCGGCGTCACCGCGGTGGTATCAGCAGCACTCGCAGGACTTGCCGTCGCGCCCCTCGTCCGCCGCATCGCGCCGCCGGGCCTGATCGACATCGGACCAACCCACAAGCTCCCCCGGCTCGGCGCATCAAAGGTGATGCTGCATTCCAAGGTCAGCGATCCCGCGAAGCTGGCGGCATTGCGGACGCTGGCTGCGACGTTCCGGAGCGTCGCCGCAGCGACCTGACGAGAACGACCATGCGGACTCAGGAGGAATATTCGCCGGCCTCCAGCTCTCGCACGACAAACCAGTAGGTCAGACCTGCGACGAATCCGGCTACAGCGAACAGGCAACCAAGTCCCGATGTCCAGACTGCCGGAGATCGCAGCAGGACGCTGATGCTCAACGCGCCGATCACGGTGCCTGCGCAGCCGAAGAACACGGCCGATCCGATCAGAAGCTCTTCGCCCACCCAGATGACGATCGCGGCGGGAATAGCGGTCAAGAAACAGGTGACGACGAAAACCAGGAATGAGGGAAGCAGAAGCGCGACGATGCCTCCCAACAATCTCGTTATGTCGCCACCGGACATGATAATCAGAAGGGTCTGGGCAACGCCGGAAAGCACCGCGGTCGCGGCGCCACAGCCCGCCAACCAACCTCCGAAAGCGCGCGAACAGGTGCTGGACATCGTGCCCTCCTCTACAGGATCGCCTCGAATGCGCTGCGCAGGGTCTCGTGCCGGAACACAAAACCATTGCTGAGCGCCTTGTTCGGCAGCACACGTTGGCCGCCGAGCAACAGCTCGTTGGCGAAGTCGCCGCCGACTGCGCGGAGCAGCGCGGCAGGCACGCGGAAGATCGCGGGCCGGTGCAGCCGGCGCCCCAGCTCCTCGGTGAATTTCGTGTTGGTGACCGGGATCGGCGCGGTCGCGTTGACAGGGCCGGACAGTTCAGGCTTTGCGATCACATGCGCGATCAGGCGCACCAGATCGTCGCGCTCGATCCACGACATCCACTGCTTGCCCGAGCCGAGCGGTCCGCCGAGACCGAATTCGAACGGCGTCAGCATCCGCGTGATGAAGCCGCCATCGGTGCCGACCACGAGGCCGATCCGCAAATTCGCTACGCGAACGCCGTGCTCGGTGGCGGGCTTCGCCGCATTCTCCCAGGCCTCGCACAGCTCGTGACTGAAGCATGCGTGGGATTTCGCCGACTCCGTCAGCACCTGGTCCTGCCAGAGCCCGTACCAGCCGATCGCGGAGCCGCTCACCAGCACCGACGGCTTGCGTTCGAGCCGCGCGATCAGCTTGACGACATCGGCCGTCATGTCGATCCGCGAGGCGAGGATCCTGCGGCGCTTGGCCTCGGTCCACAGGCCGTTGCCGATCGGCTCGCCCGCGAGATTGACGATGGCATCAATCCTTGTGTCGGCCGGCAGCTGGTCGAGGCGCGTGATCAGCGTCACCGGCGGCGGCAGCATCTCGGTCTTCGCCGGATTGCGGATCAGCGCAATCACCTGATGGCCCGCTGCCGTGAGGCTGGCAACAAGGCGACTGCCGATGAAACCGGTCGCGCCGGTCACCAGCACGGTCTGCCGCGCCGGCAATTTCTCGACCAGCGTCGCAGCCGGCACGCTGGCCATCCGTCCCAGCCGCCTGGCGGCGGCAAAATCGCGCGCGCCGAACAGCGCGGCACCGAGGGCCGCAGCGGTTGCGAACACGCTAAGCAGACCCGCATAGGCCGGCACGACGGCCGTCGGCAGCATGGCCCAACCGATCAGGATCGGCACCAGCAGCACGAGGATGGCGCCGTAATTGATCGCGAGCAGCGTATGATTGATCCGCTCGCTCGGCGGCAGCTTTCGGCTCAGATCCTCCTCGACGAAATCCATCAGCGTAATCACGATTTCGACGACCAGCACGACCATGATGGCGATCGCGATAATGCCGTGCACCTCCAGCCAGCCGAGCACGAGGAACAGCAGCGCATAAAGCATGTTCCGCACACTGTGCAGCTGCAACTCATGGCGCTGCGACGGGCGCCAGGCCAGCCGCTCGGTGAACTCGTGGTGATAAAAAGTGTCGAACGCGCCCATCGCGATCTGGATGGCGACCAGAATCCAAAGCAGCGGCGTCATGATGTGGCCTCCCTGAACACGGCAGACTGACGGATCAGCCGGCCGAAACGCGGGTGGATGATCTCCAGCGTGAAGCGGAAGTCGCCGCAGCCGAGATCGGAATGGGTCACGGTGAGATCGCCGGGCGTGAGCCATTCGGGCAGCGGCAGGCGAAACGGACCGAGCTGCAGCGAATAGCCGACGCTGTGAAACACCAGCGCCTCATGCTCCACCGCGATCCGCAGCGCCATGCTGACGCCGAAGCCGACATATTCCTCGAGCCCGGTCGGACCGGCGAAACGCTTGGCGGAATGGATCACCTGCGGGAAGCCGTCGCGGCGCGCGCAGATGCGGGTCCATATCTGGCCGCCGCTCGCGGCATCCTCGGTGACCGTGACGATCATCGGTACACCGGTCTCGCTGCCGGTCGGGAGCGGCCCGCCGATCAGCCGCGCGGCCTGCGCCAGCCACCAGCCGGCGCGGCTGCTCGCGGCTTCCTCGACCTCGCCGACATAGACGACGGTGTTGCCGTCCTCGAACCGCGTCGAGAAGCGCCGCCAGATTGCGACCGGCAAGCGGCCCCAATCCTCATTCGACAACAATGCGCGAAAGCGATGATCGTCGAGCAGTTTGGTATCGGAAGCCGGCGCTGTCTTTAAGGTGGATATCCTTGCTGACGCCATCGCACACTCCCGTTACGCCGCCGCCCCTATTTGGCTCTGCCTGTCGGCAGGAAACTCACGATCTTCTCGCCGAGCTTGATCAGCGCGACCAGGCGCGGCCGCGGCACGTTCAGCATCTGCGTGTACCAGCGGTCGACCAGCTCGGTGAATGTCAGCATCTCCTTCAGCCGCTTGCTGGCGAGCGGAGAGATGGCCGGATCGTCGGCCGCGTCGGAGACGCAGGCCCGCAATGCTGCAAGCGCCGGATCGATCTCACGCTCCTTGCGCCCGGCCGCGATCTTGGCCGCGACCTCCCAGATGTCGGTCTCGGCCTCGAAATGGTCGCGACGATCGCCGAGGATCGGCACCCGCCGGATCAACCCCCAGGACAGCAATTCCTTGATCGAATTGGAGACGTTGGAGCGCGCCATGCCGAGCGTGTCGGCGATGTCCTCCGCCGTCATCGGCGCCTCGGCGAGGTAGAGCAGTCCATGGATCTGGCTGACCGAGCGGTTGACGCCCCACTGGTCGCCCATATCGCCCCAATGCAGGATGAAGCGCTCTACGACGGCGGGGAGTTTTTTCTTGGCGGTTATTTCTGTCATGACAGAAATATCAGACCATTCGGAGCGAATGTCAAGGGCGGCCTCCGCCGCCGCAGGATGAGGGATACGTCGCAATTCGAGGCGTTGGCGCCGGCGGATCACTGGGTCATACTTCGAAGGCGGCTTCTGCCCGTGACGGCCAGGATGGCCGTCCGGTTTTCGCGAGGGAATGCATATGATGGCTCCCCTTTCCGACAAAATCTTCGCGGGATCGGTCCCGCAGCTCTACGACCAGCTCATGGTGCCGATGATTTTTGCGCCCTATGCCCGCGACCTCGCGCAGCGCATCAAGGGCCACCGGCCGCGCGACCTGCTGGAGATCGCGGCGGGCACCGGAGCCGTCACCACCGTGTTGGCGACGGAATTGCCCGATACGCAGATCATCGCGACCGATCTCAACGAGCCGATGCTGGCGCAGGCGAAGACGCATCTCGCGGGCAAACCGAACATCCGATGGCAGCAGGCTGATGCGCTGTCGCTGCCCTTTGGCGATGCGAGCTTCGATGTCGTCGCCTGCCAGTTCGGCGCGATGTTCTTCCCCGACCGCGTCGAGGGTTACGCCGAAGCACGGCGTGTGATCAGGCCCGGCGGACGGTACTTCTTCAACGTCTGGGACAGGATCGAGGAGAATGATTTCGCCGACGTCATGCAGCAGACGATGCACAGGGTATTTCCGAGCAACCCGCCGCAATTCATGGCGCGGACGCCGCACGGCTATCACGATCCGGCGCGCATCCGCGCCGACCTGACCGCTGCCGGCTTTCGCGACATTGCCATCGAGCTGGTCACCCAGCGGAGTCCCGCCGCTTCGCCCCAGGATGTCGCCATCGCCTACTGCCAGGGCACGCCGATGCGCGGCGAAATCGAGGCGCAGGGTCAACCGAGCCTCGAGGCTGCGACAGAGCGCGTGGCGGAGGCGCTGGCACGCCGCTTCGGCAACGGCCCCATCGATGGAAAGATTCAGGCGCTGGTGATTTCGGCCGCTTAGACCGTCGGCAGGAAGGCGAACCGCTCGCCCGCCCCGCGCAGGTTCAGCAGGTCAGGCGTGCCGGCTCCTGCCTGTACGCGGTCGACCCGCGCCGAGATCGGACCACGGCCGCACGCCTTGATCATGTCGGCAACGACGTCGTCGGGGCCGGCGAACACCGCTTCGACGCTCCCGTCGCGGCGGTTGCGGACCCAGCCTTCGAGGCCGCGCGCGTTGGCATGTTCGTGAACCCAGGCGCGATAGCCGACGCCCTGGACGCGTCCGGTGATGGTGACGTGGCGGATCGCGCCGCTCACTTTTTCAGGCCGAGGAGTTCGCCGCTGCGCGCCTTGGTCTCCGCCTCGCGCATCACGCGGCTGGTCAGTTCGGGGGACGCAATACCCTTGAGGTTCTTCGGCGAGGTGCCGTCGCGCAGCGCCTTCAGCGTCTCGTAGACGGCCTGGGTTGCGGCCGCGAACGGCGCGTGGCCCTGCAGCGCGATCCTGACGCGCTGGCTCGCCAGATAGTCCAGCCCGGTCATCTCCTCCGGCGCGCCACCGAGCACGATCGGCAGCGTCGTCGCCGCCGAAATCGCCTCCAGCTCACCGCGCGACTTGATGCCGGTGAAGAACAGCCCGTCGACGCCGACCGCCTGATAGGCCCGCGCGCGTGCGATCGCGTCGTCGAGATCAGTGATCGAGACGGCACCGGTCCGGCCGAGGATCACGAGCGACGGGTCGCTGCGCCCGTCGAGCGCGGCCTTCATCTTGCCGACGCCCTCCTCCAGCGAGATCAGCCGGGTCTTCGGCTGGCCGAACGCCTGCGGCAGCAGCGTGTCCTCGATGGTGAGGCCGGCGGCACCGGCAGCTTCCACTTCCTGGACGGTGCGGCGGACATTGAGCGCGTTGCCGTAACCGTGATCGGCATCGACGAGCACCGGAAGGGTCGACGCCCGCGACATGCGGCGTATCTGTTCGGCGAATTCGGTCAGTGTGATCAGCGCAATGTCGGGATCGCCGAGCACGGCGAGCGAAGCCACCGAGCCGCCAAACATGCCGAGCTCGAAGCCGAGATCCTCCGCAATCCGGATCGAGGTCGCGTCGTAGACCGAGCCCGGGCGAACGCAAATTGATCCGTTGAGGATCGATCGCAGGGATTCGCGGCGTTTGCGGAAGGCCATGGTGCTGTCTCCATCCGCGTCATTGCGAGAAGCGAAGCGACGAAGCAATCTATCTGTCGTCATACGCGGTTAGATGGATTGCTTCACTTGCGCTCGCAATAACGGTGCTAAGCGAACTCCAGGATCAGCGCATCGACCGCGAGCGTGGCGCCGGCGGCGGCGTGGATCTTCTTCACCGTGCCGTCACGCTCGGCGCGCAGCACGTTTTGCATCTTCATGGCTTCCACGACTGCCAAGG
>NZ_VKHP01000224.1 GCF_010811875.1 Bradyrhizobium uaiense | reverse complement strand
CCGCGCGCCGTTGGCGTTCCGGCCGCGGGTGACGGGCGCGTGCCAGCCGGGTACCCGGCGTCCCTCCTTCTTGCAGCTGATGGGAGCGCGGAAGATCACGCCGCCGAGGATGTTGCGGATGGTGCCGTTCGGCGACTTCCACATCTGCTTGAGGCCGAATTCCTTCACCCGGGCCTCGTCGGGGGTGATGGTGGCGCATTTGACGCCGACGCCGACCTTCTTGATGGCTTCGGCGGCGTCGATGGTCACCTGGTCGTTGGTTTCATCGCGGTATTCCATGCCCAGATCGAAATAGAGCAGCTCGACATCCAGGAACGGGTTGATCAGCTTGTCCTTGATGTGCTGCCAGATGATCCGGGTCATCTCGTCGCCATCGAGCTCGACGACGGGGTTGGATACCTTGATTTTTGCCATGACGGGGAGGCCTTCTTGGGAACGGCGCGCTTTTGACGGCGGGGGTGGAAAATACGCCTGCGCTATAGCACCGCCCGGGGACGGGCGAAAGCGCACCGGTTATGCACTTTCAGCCCATCATTTCATCGAGAACCGCCATTCTGATGGCGGCTCTCGGTCCTCTTTCTGTGACGGGTTTTCTTCCCGCGAACCGGTGCCCACTTCGGCTTGAAAACCCTCTAAAACGGGACCTGCGTCGCGGTCCCGGCCACGATGTACCAGGTCACGAACAGGCCCGCGATCAGTGCGCCGGGCAGGCTCGATCCGGTCCGCCGCCAGGTGAAGGTCGCGATCACGGCGACGATCGCGAGCAGCGGCACGAACTGGATCGCGACGATGGTCGAGAGCGGCACGAAGCCGGGGTCCGGCAGCGGGTTGAGGAGCTTTCCGGTCAGCCACAGCGTGCCGTATTGCAGCACCAGCAACACCATGAAACCGAACGTCAGCGCCAGGATGTTGGTGAGGTAGAGCGTCCCTCGCGGAGCACCCATGGTCGAGAAATTCCGGTGCAGCACGTGCAGCGCCACGACGAAAAACGCCGTGAACGGAATCAGATAGATCAGGAAGATGAGGAACTGCTTCGCGCTCATCAACTTGAGTGCGACGATCCAGAACCTGAAGTCGATCTTGAATGCGAGGTCGGCGAGCCACAGCGCTGCGTAGCCCACCGCAACCGAGGCCACCGCGATCACGATGGATTGACCGACCAGCCCGGCCCGGGTGGTGCGCTTCGGGGCGAACGGCATCAGGGCCAGCGTGATCAGGCCGTTGACGATGGCCCAGATCAGGATCTGGTTGGTGATGCCCTGCGGCAGGAATGCACTCGGGGCCACGAAGGTGCCGCCCAGCGCGAAGGCCGGATAATAGGTCAGCGCCGGGATGAAGGTGGACAGGATGAACGCCGTGGTCCAGCGCCGGCCCTTGGCCGCCTCATGCGGCGGCATGGTGCCGTCGGCCACCGCCGGCAGCCGCAGGCGGGAGAACATCTTGGCTTCCAGCAACCCGTCGAACGTCCCGATCACCAGCGCAATGAAACCGATGAGGGCGATGAGCGTGGCGATCTCCTTGCGGAACCAGATCTGGTCGTCGACCGGACGCGGCGTGCCGCCCTTCAACGTCTTGGCAAACCAGTCGAGGCTATAGCCGATCGCCTCATGCGAGATGTGCTCGGCCGGATGGGTCATCGCCGGCGTGTACAGCACCCGCGCCGTGCCGGCGGCCGGATCGCCATAGACCTTGCCCGGCTCGACCGCGCCTTGCGTGCCGAACAGCGCCCAGAGTTTCGGGCTCGTGGTGACGTCGCGGGCGAGGTCGACGCCCCACATCAACTCGGGGAATTCCTCGTATTGGGCGAACACCAGCGCGGTGTTGCGCGGCCAGCTCGTGGTGCCCTCGGCGGCGAACGGCTTGCCGGTCGAGGAGCCCTCCAGCACCATCGACTTGTAGTCGTTGGGCATGGCTGCTGCGGCGGCCAGCACGGTCCAGCCGCCCATTGAATGGCCCTCGAGCCCGATGTTGTCCTTGTCGACGAATGGCAGGCCGCAGAGATAGGCGAGGCCGTCAGGTCCGCCGAAGCCGTTGGCGAAGGAGGGCGGGTCGCTGTAGCCGTGGCCGGTCTGGTCGAGCGCCAGCACCACATAGCCGCGGCGGGCGAACTCGATGGCGAAGCCGTCCTGGGTCTCGCGCGAATTGATGTAGCCGTGGACGGCGAGGATGCCGGGCGCCGGGATCTGCGGCGTGGCATTCGGCGGGATGTAAAGCAGGGCGCTCATGGTGTTGCCCTTGGCGCCCTTGAACCTGACATCCTCGATCCGGATGCCGCCTGCGGTCTGGGTAAAGTGGGCGAGCAGGCCCCCCGCCACAATCAAGATCAGGCCCACAATCGCCAGCGTCCATCTGCCCCGCATCGTCGTCCCCCCATGTGCTTTGACCCAAGCGTCACGCCGTTCAACCGGCGTCTCAAGCGTGCCTTTACAGCTTCGCTTTGGTTGTGGTTGATAGCCTATCCGAAGGCGAAGCGCGCGCAAGCGGCAGCCCTCGCTTCGTGCGATCGGGATTCCGATTCAGGATTCGCAATCGCTGCTAACCCTGTTATCTCCTTGGAGAAATTGGCCCTGCACGAAACCGGTGCAAAGCTGGTTGCAGGCTTCCCGATGAGACTTTGAATCAGCCGCTTCGGAAGCTGATTCAAAACCTTCAGATGTTGAATCAGAAAGTGAAGTGAGATGTCCGGCACCGACAAGACCAAGGCAGGGCACGACCTTGCCGGTCCCGTCGTCATCCTGGTCGAGCCGCAGCTTGGCGAGAACATTGGCATGGCCGCACGCGCGATGGGCAACTTCGCGCTGACCCGGATGCGCATCGTCAACCCGCGCGACGGCTGGCCGAACATCGCCGCCGAGCGTGCCGCCGCCGGTGCCGACCACATCATCGGTTCGGTCGAGCTGTTCGACACCGTCGAGCAGGCGATCGCCGATCTCACGCTGGTGTTTGCAACCACCGCCCGCGCCCACGACCAGGCCAAGCCGGTGGTCGGACCGGAAGGCGCAGCGGGCGAGATCGTCCGCCATGTCGCATCCGGCGGCGGGGCCGGCATCCTGTTCGGGCGGGAGCGCTCCGGCCTGACCAACGACGAGGTTGCGCTTGCCAACCGGATCATCACGTTCCCGGTCAACCCGGGCTTCGCCTCGCTCAATCTGGCACAGGCAGTGCTTTTGATGGGCTACGAATGGTTCAAGCTTTCGACCGCGGGCGCGCTGCCGTTCGCGATGCCCGAACGGTCCGAGCCGGCCTCCCAGCACCAGATGCAGGCCTTCTTCGACAACCTCGTCGCCGAGCTCGACAAGGTCGAGTTCCTGCGGCCGGCCGAGAAGCGCGACACCATGCTGGTCAACCTCCGCAACATCTTCACCCGGATGGACCCGACCAAGCAGGACATGCACACGCTGCACGGCGTGGTGATGGCGATCGCCGAGGGCCGCAAGGGTCCCGCCAAGGGCGGCGTGCTCGACGGCGCTCAGGCCACGCGGCTGCGGGCGCTGCTCGCCGAGCAGGGAGGGGGCCGCGCGGTCGCCGACAATTCCAGCACGGTGCGAGGGCTCGCCCGGCTGCTCCGCCGCAACCCGACCGACGCCGAGCGGATCCTGTGGCAGGCGCTGACCCGGGACCGCCGCTTCGCCGGCCAGTTCAAGCGCCAGACCCCGGTCGGCCGCCACATCCCGGACTTCGTCTCCTTCGTGCACCGGGCCGCGATCGAGCTGGTCAATCCCGGCGAGAGCGAGGCCATCGCCGCCGACCGCGCCAAGCGCCGCGCCTGGCTCGAGGCCCGCGACTACCGGGTGATCGACATGCAGGTGTCTGATGTCGAGCGCGACCTCGATGCCGAACTGGCGCGGCTGGAGGGGAGTTTGCGGCAGGAGCGGTGAGCCTCTCACTCTGTCCACGTGGTGAGCGTGGAATGGACGCATAGCTCCCTCCACGCGTCGTCCCGGCGAAGGCCGGGACCCATAACCACAGAATTGGGTTGGTAAAGAAGGCTGTGGCCCCAGCGTCGCGCAACAATCACCATTGGTGGTTATGGGTCCCGGCCTGCGCCGGGACGACGGTGAGTACGTGGCGCGGCTTATGAACATACACCGGCATTCTCGCGACATGATCTGTCCGAGCTTTGCTCTTTTACATTTCTGATAAAGCGAAATATTTTTGCGCGAGGGGCTTGCGCCGTCGGGCAACTCGGTGATCGGCGCGTGAGGAAAGCCAACTTAAACCTTGAGTTGGCCTCCGTCGGCCGATCTAATGCCGTTGGACCGCGTGGTGCCGCGGTGGTTGGACCTGAAAGCGATTGACCGCTCGTCTCGCTGCGAGTTGCGGGGGCAATAGCGTCCATGACCATTCGAAAGAAATTCTTTCTGCTTGCCGGTATCCTGTTGGCGTTGTTTGGGGCCGTCGTCGGCGCGCTGGCATACACTCAAAAGCTCGATCGCGATCAGCTCGCGAACATCTACCAATATGAGCTGCCGTTATCCAATCTGATCGCTGAATTCGACGTCGATACCGACAGATATGAGCTTCGAATCCTGCGCGTGCTGCGCTCGGACTTCACCCCAGACGAACATAAGGCCGCCGCGGCGGAGATAAAGGCGCTGGCGGACGAAATGCGGAGCACCGTGACAACAAGCGACGCCTTGGTTGCGAAAGCCATTCGGGACACGAGCTACGATGCCGATGATCGCATCGAGCTGGCGCGGATCGGCGGAGTCCTCAAATATCTCGAGCGAAGCCTGGAAGAATTCATTACGGTCGGGGAGACGACGCTGGCTGCGGCCGAGGCAGGCAAGCGCGAGGAAGCTCGGCAGACTTCTCTCGGGTTCGCCCGGTTTGCCCAGGCTTTTGGTCCCGACCTCTCGCAAATCCGTCACGATCTAAGCGATCTGACGAGTCGATCGACAAACACAGTGCTTGGGCGACAGCGGCTCAACGCGTATCTGAGCTTCGCGTTGTTCGTCGCGGCTTGCGCTCTCGGCCTTGGTATCAGCGCAGTCGGGTCGACGCGCGTCGTTGCCGGCTTGCGGCAACTCGTTGCGAGTACCAGGGCCGTTGAGGTTGGGGGCGATGTCCAACCGGTCTCGATCCGTACCCGAGACGAGGTCGGCGAATTGGCACAAGCCTTCAATCGCATGCTCGAGGAGCTGCGCGAACGCGACCGGCTGAAGGATACGTTCGGGAAATTTCTCGACCCCAGGCTTGTCAGCCGGTTGATCGCCAGCGGGGCCGATCAGGCCGAGCGACGCAACCTCTCGATCTTCTTCTCGGACATCAAGCATTTTACAGGCATCAGTGAGCAGCTCACGGCCGGAACCATCGTCAATCTTCTCAATGAGTATTTCGGCACAATCGCAAATGTCATTCACGCCAACCGCGGGATCATCGACAAATATATCGGGGATGCCGTGATGGCGTTCTGGGTCGCCCCATTCTCGGCAGGAGACGATCATGCCCGCGATGCGTGCTGCGCCGCCCTTGCACAGCAGCAAGCCGTTTCGGTCCTCCGGTCGCGATTGCCTGAAATAACCGGCATGCGGCGGAATGCGCCCGAACTCGTGATCCGGATGGGTATCGCCACGGGCGATGCCGTCGTCGGGACGATCGGATCAGAGGCGGCGCGCTCTTATACGGTCATCGGCGACAGCGTCAATCTGGCGTCGCGGCTGGAGGGGCTCAACAAGGTGTACGGCACCCTGATCCTGATCAGCGAGGAAACCTATCGGCTTGCCCAAGCCGACATTGAGGCGCGAGAGCTCGACTTCATCACGGTGGCCGGCAAGACAGAGCCGGTCCGCATCTACGAGCTCATGGCGCCAGCCGGACAGCTCGAGCCCGCTCAGAGCGAATTGCGCGAAAAGTTTGCAACTGTCCTTGTCGCCTATCGCAAGCAGGATTGGGACGGCGCGCTGGCCGCGATCGAAGAGTGCCTGCAGATCGCGCCCGACGACGGACCGGCGCAAGCCTTCTTGCAGCGGATCGGTCTGTTGCGATCCGACCCGCCGGGACCCGCCTGGGACGGGATTTGGCACCATCTGAAAAAGTAGCGGGGATGTCGGCTTGCGCGTTCGGCAGAAATTCCTTCGCGCAACAGTCCTGATCCCTGACTTCGATTTCCTTCGCCTGAGGGTTCTTCAGAAGATCAGGCGGCGCTGTAACCGCCGTCGATGACCTGCGATGCGCCCGTCATGAAGGACGCCTTGTCCGAGCACATCCAAACCACGGCCTCCGCGATTTCCTCGGGCACGCCCAGGCGACGGACCGGCACCTTGGCAATGATTTCGTCGTAACGTTCGTCCATCGTCTCCTTGGTCATCGGCGTCTTGATGTATCCGGGATTGACGCAATTCACGCGGATACCGTCCTGGGCGTATTCGATCGCGGCCGACTTGGTCAGCCCGACGACACCGTGCTTGGTCGCCACATAGTGGCCCGACGTGGCGAGACCGACCAGCCCGGCGATCGAGGCGGTGTTGACGATCGCGCCGCCGCCACCCTGCTTCAGCATCTGCGCGATTTCGTATTTCAGGCACAGGAACACGCCCATCAGGTTCACCGAGAACATCTTCGCCACGGTGGGCTGCGTGAGCTCATGGATGCGCTGGCCGGGCGGGCCGACGGATCGCCCGGCCACGCCGGCATTGTTGAACGCGCAATCGACGCGCCCAAACGCCGATACCGTGCGCGCTACCATGTTGGCGACCTCGGCCTCGTCGGTGACGTCGCCTCGGATCGCGATCGATTGGCCGCCCGCGGCGTTGATGAGGGCGACCGTCTCATCGATGCCGTCCTTTGACAGGTCGGACACCGCGACGCGCGCGCCTTCGCGCGCCATGGCAATCGCCGTTGCCCGACCGATGCCGGAGCCGCCGCCCGTCACCAATGCAGCCTTGCCGTCCAGAATGCCTGCCATGAAAACTCCTCTCGCGCTTCCTCTCGATCGCGATCACGCCCTCGAGATGCCGCCGTCGATCACCGGCCCCAGGATTTCGTAGCGTTCGCCGTTGAAGCGGACCAGCTGCAACTGCTCCAGCGGGTAGTGGTCGGTCGGCGAGGTGTTGACCTTGATGCCTGACAGCAAGAGGTCGGATTCGAAATCCTTCAGGTTAGCCGGCTGATTGATGATGCTTTCGGACGAGACATCGTCGCCGGACTGCTTGAGCACCTGAACCATGACCTGGCGGACGACATAGGCGATCGCGGCGCAGATGTCGATCGTGTCGGCCGCCGGATCGTATTTGTCGAGGAAGGCGCGCCATTTCACTACCGCGGGATCGCCGTCCCAGGCGGCATCGACGGGGTCCTTCATGTAGGCGCTCGAGGTGATGCCCTTGGAGATGTCGAAGCCCGCAGCCTTCAGGGTCGAGCCCGCGGGCGACGCGTTGTTGCCGATATAGTGCGTCGGTTGCCAGTTCAGCTCGGCGATCTTCTTGATGCCTTGCGCTGCGAATTTCGGCGTCGTCATGCTCATGAACACGGTGGCGCCGGCGGATTTGCATCGCACCACCTGGCTGTCGATGGTCGGATCCGAGGTCTCATAGGACAGCTCGGCTACGATCGAGGATGTCTTGGCGCCGAGCCCGTCCTTGAAACCCTTCAACACGTCGCGGCCGAAATCGTCGTTCTGGTAGATGATGCCGATCTTGGCATCCGGCTGCGTCGCCAGCACGTGCTGCGCGAAGGTGCGCCCACCAATGCGGCGATCATGAAATACATGAACCAGAAGAAGGTCCCGCACCTCTTCATCGCTTCGGGTGCCACCAAGTTCGGCGACTACAAGAATTTCCCGTACACGATGGGCTTCATGCCCTGCTACCAGATCGAGGGGCGCACCTTCGCGCAGCACGTGCTGGCGACGCAGCCGGATGCCAAGATCGGCATCATCTACCAGAACGACGATTTCGGCCGCGACGTGTTGAAGGGTTTCAAGGACGGGCTCGGCGCCAAGACATCCTCGATCGTAGCCGAGCTGTCCTATGAGACCTCGGATCCGACCATCGACAGCCAGGTGGTGCGATGCAAATCCGCCGGCGCCACCGTGTTCATGAGCATGACGACGCCGAAATTCGCAGCGCAAGGCATCAAGAAGATCGCCGAGCTGAACTGGCAACCGACGCACTATATCGGCAACAACGCGTCGTCCGCGGGCTCGACCCTGAAGGCTGCGGGCTTCGACATCTCCAAGGGCATCATCTCGAGCGCCTACATGAAGGACCCCGTCGATGCCGCCTGGGACGGCGATCCCGCGGTAGTGAAATGGCGCGCCTTCCTCGACAAATACGATCCGGCGGCCGCCAAGAACGACATCTACGCCGCGATCGCCTATGTCGTCAGCCAGGTCATGGTTCAGGTGCTCAAGCAGTGCGGCGACGATGTCTCGTCCGAAAGCATCATCAAGCAGGCGGCGAACCTGAAGGATTTCGAATCCGACCTCTTGCTGTCAGGCATCAAGGTCAACACCTCGCCGACCGACCACTACCCGCTGGAGCAGTTGCAGCTGGTCCGCTTCAACGGCGAACGCTACGAAATCCTGGGGCCGGTGATCGACGGCGGCATCTCGAGGGCGTGATCGCGATCGAGAGGAAGCGCGAGAGGAGTTTTCATGGCAGGCATTCTGGACGGCAAGGCTGCATTGGTGACGGGCGGCGGCTCCGGCATCGGTCGGGCAACGGCGATTGCCATGGCGCGCGAAGGCGCGCGCGTCGCGGTGTCCGACCTGTCAAAGGACGGCATCGATGAGACGGTCGCCCTCATCAACGCCGCGGGCGGCCAATCGATCGCGATCCGAGGCGACGTCACCGACGAGGCCGAGGTCGCCAACATGGTAGCGCGCACGGTATCGGCGTTTGGGCGCGTCGATTGCGCGTTCAACAATGCCGGCGTGGCCGGGCGATCCGTCGGCCCGCCCGGCCAGCGCATCCATGAGCTCACGCAGCCCACCGTGGCGAAGATGTTCTCGGTGAACCTGATGGGCGTGTTCCTGTGCCTGAAATACGAAATCGCGCAGATGCTGAAGCAGGGTGGCGGCGGCGCGATCGTCAACACCGCCTCGATCGCCGGGCTGGTCGGTCTCGCCACGTCGGGCCACTATGTGGCGACCAAGCACGGTGTCGTCGGGCTGACCAAGTCGGCCGCGATCGAATACGCCCAGGACGGTATCCGCGTGAATTGCGTCAATCCCGGATACATCAAGACGCCGATGACCAAGGAGACGATGGACGAACGTTACGACGAAATCATTGCCAAGGTGCCGGTCCGTCGCCTGGGCGTGCCCGAGGAAATCGCGGAGGCCGTGGTTTGGATGTGCTCGGACAAGGCGTCCTTCATGACGGGCGCATCGCAGGTCATCGACGGCGGTTACAGCGCCGCCTGATCTTCTGAAGAACCCTCAGGCGAAGGAAATCGAAGTCAGGGATCAGGACTGTTGCGCGAAGGAATTTCTGCCGAACGCGCAAGCCGACATCCCCGCTACTTTTTCAGATGGTGCCAAATCCCGTCCCAGGCGGGTCCCGGCGGGTCGGATCGCAACAGACCGATCCGCTGCAAGAAGGCTTGCGCCGGTCCGTCGTCGGGCGCGATCTGCAGGCACTCTTCGATCGCGGCCAGCGCGCCGTCCCAATCCTGCTTGCGATAGGCGACAAGGACAGTTGCAAACTTTTCGCGCAATTCGCTCTGAGCGGGCTCGAGCTGTCCGGCTGGCGCCATGAGCTCGTAGATGCGGACCGGCTCTGTCTTGCCGGCCACCGTGATGAAGTCGAGCTCTCGCGCCTCAATGTCGGCTTGGGCAAGCCGATAGGTTTCCTCGCTGATCAGGATCAGGGTGCCGTACACCTTGTTGAGCCCCTCCAGCCGCGACGCCAGATTGACGCTGTCGCCGATGACCGTATAAGAGCGCGCCGCCTCTGATCCGATCGTCCCGACGACGGCATCGCCCGTGGCGATACCCATCCGGATCACGAGTTCGGGCGCATTCCGCCGCATGCCGGTTATTTCAGGCAATCGCGACCGGAGGACCGAAACGGCTTGCTGCTGTGCAAGGGCGGCGCAGCACGCATCGCGGGCATGATCGTCTCCTGCCGAGAATGGGGCGACCCAGAACGCCATCACGGCATCCCCGATATATTTGTCGATGATCCCGCGGTTGGCGTGAATGACATTTGCGATTGTGCCGAAATACTCATTGAGAAGATTGACGATGGTTCCGGCCGTGAGCTGCTCACTGATGCCTGTAAAATGCTTGATGTCCGAGAAGAAGATCGAGAGGTTGCGTCGCTCGGCCTGATCGGCCCCGCTGGCGATCAACCGGCTGACAAGCCTGGGGTCGAGAAATTTCCCGAACGTATCCTTCAGCCGGTCGCGTTCGCGCAGCTCCTCGAGCATGCGATTGAAGGCTTGTGCCAATTCGCCGACCTCGTCTCGGGTACGGATCGAGACCGGTTGGACATCGCCCCCAACCTCAACGGCCCTGGTACTCGCAACGAGTTGCCGCAAGCCGGCAACGACGCGCGTCGACCCGACTGCGCTGATACCAAGGCCGAGAGCGCAAGCCGCGACGAACAACGCGAAGCTCAGATACGCGTTGAGCCGCTGTCGCCCAAGCACTGTGTTTGTCGATCGACTCGTCAGATCGCTTAGATCGTGACGGATTTGCGAGAGGTCGGGACCAAAAGCCTGGGCAAACCGGGCGAACCCGAGAGAAGTCTGCCGAGCTTCCTCGCGCTTGCCTGCCTCGGCCGCAGCCAGCGTCGTCTCCCCGACCGTAATGAATTCTTCCAGGCTTCGCTCGAGATATTTGAGGACTCCGCCGATCCGCGCCAGCTCGATGCGATCATCGGCATCGTAGCTCGTGTCCCGAATGGCTTTCGCAACCAAGGCGTCGCTTGTTGTCACGGTGCTCCGCATTTCGTCCGCCAGCGCCTTTATCTCCGCCGCGGCGGCCTTATGTTCGTCTGGGGTGAAGTCCGAGCGCAGCACGCGCAGGATTCGAAGCTCATATCTGTCGGTATCGACGTCGAATTCAGCGATCAGATTGGATAACGGCAGCTCATATTGGTAGATGTTCGCGAGCTGATCGCGATCGAGCTTTTGAGTGTATGCCAGCGCGCCGACGACGGCCCCAAACAACGCCAACAGGATACCGGCAAGCAGAAAGAATTTCTTTCGAATGGTCATGGACGCTATTGCCCCCGCAACTCGCAGCGAGACGAGCGGTCAATCGCTTTCAGGTCCAACCACCGCGGCACCACGCGGTCCAACGGCATTAGATCGGCCGACGGAGGCCAACTCAAGGTTTAAGTTGGCTTTCCTCACGCGCCGATCACCGAGTTGCCCGACGGCGCAAGCCCCTCGCGCAAAAATATTTCGCTTTATCAGAAATGTAAAAGAGCAAAGCTCGGACAGATCATGTCGCGAGAATGCCGGTGTATGTTCATAAGCCGCGCCACGTACTCACCGTCGTCCCGGCGCAGGCCGGGACCCATAACCACCAATGGTGATTGTTGCGCGACGCTGGGGCCACAGCCTTCTTTACCAACCCAATTCTGTGGTTATGGGTCCCGGCCTTCGCCGGGACGACGCGTGGAGGGAGCTATGCGTCCATTCCACGCTCACCACGTGGACAGAGTGAGAGGCTCACCGCTCCTGCCGCAAACTCCCCTCCAGCCGCGCCAGTTCGGCATCGAGGTCGCGCTCGACATCAGACACCTGCATGTCGATCACCCGGTAGTCGCGGGCCTCGAGCCAGGCGCGGCGCTTGGCGCGGTCGGCGGCGATGGCCTCGCTCTCGCCGGGATTGACCAGCTCGATCGCGGCCCGGTGCACGAAGGAGACGAAGTCCGGGATGTGGCGGCCGACCGGGGTCTGGCGCTTGAACTGGCCGGCGAAGCGGCGGTCCCGGGTCAGCGCCTGCCACAGGATCCGCTCGGCGTCGGTCGGGTTGCGGCGGAGCAGCCGGGCGAGCCCTCGCACCGTGCTGGAATTGTCGGCGACCGCGCGGCCCCCTCCCTGCTCGGCGAGCAGCGCCCGCAGCCGCGTGGCCTGAGCGCCGTCGAGCACGCCGCCCTTGGCGGGACCCTTGCGGCCCTCGGCGATCGCCATCACCACGCCGTGCAGCGTGTGCATGTCCTGCTTGGTCGGGTCCATCCGGGTGAAGATGTTGCGGAGGTTGACCAGCATGGTGTCGCGCTTCTCGGCCGGCCGCAGGAACTCGACCTTGTCGAGCTCGGCGACGAGGTTGTCGAAGAAGGCCTGCATCTGGTGCTGGGAGGCCGGCTCGGACCGTTCGGGCATCGCGAACGGCAGCGCGCCCGCGGTCGAAAGCTTGAACCATTCGTAGCCCATCAAAAGCACTGCCTGTGCCAGATTGAGCGAGGCGAAGCCCGGGTTGACCGGGAACGTGATGATCCGGTTGGCAAGCGCAACCTCGTCGTTGGTCAGGCCGGAGCGCTCCCGCCCGAACAGGATGCCGGCCCCGCCGCCGGATGCGACATGGCGGACGATCTCGCCCGCTGCGCCTTCCGGTCCGACCACCGGCTTGGCCTGGTCGTGGGCGCGGGCGGTGGTTGCAAACACCAGCGTGAGATCGGCGATCGCCTGCTCGACGGTGTCGAACAGCTCGACCGAACCGATGATGTGGTCGGCACCGGCGGCGGCACGCTCGGCGGCGATGTTCGGCCAGCCGTCGCGCGGGTTGACGATGCGCATCCGGGTCAGCGCGAAGTTGCCCATCGCGCGTGCGGCCATGCCAATGTTCTCGCCAAGCTGCGGCTCGACCAGGATGACGACGGGACCGGCAAGGTCGTGCCCTGCCTTGGTCTTGTCGGTGCCGGACATCTCACTTCACTTTCTGATTCAACATCTGAAGGTTTTGAATCAGCTTCCGAAGCGGCTGATTCAAAGTCTCATCGGGAAGCCTGCAACCAGCTTTGCACCGGTTTCGTGCAGGGCCAATTTCTCCAAGGAGATAACAGGGTTAGCAGCGATTGCGAATCCTGAATCGGAATCCCGATCGCACGAAGCGAGGGCTGCCGCTTGCGCGCGCTTCGCCTTCGGATAGGCTATCAACCACAACCAAAGCGAAGCTGTAAAGGCACGCTTGAGACGCCGGTTGAACGGCGTGACGCTTGGGTCAAAGCACATGGGGGGACGACGATGCGGGGCAGATGGACGCTGGCGATTGTGGGCCTGATCTTGATTGTGGCGGGGGGCCTGCTCGCCCACTTTACCCAGACCGCAGGCGGCATCCGGATCGAGGATGTCAGGTTCAAGGGCGCCAAGGGCAACACCATGAGCGCCCTGCTTTACATCCCGCCGAATGCCACGCCGCAGATCCCGGCGCCCGGCATCCTCGCCGTCCACGGCTACATCAATTCGCGCGAGACCCAGGACGGCTTCGCCATCGAGTTCGCCCGCCGCGGCTATGTGGTGCTGGCGCTCGACCAGACCGGCCACGGCTACAGCGACCCGCCCTCCTTCGCCAACGGCTTCGGCGGACCTGACGGCCTCGCCTATCTCTGCGGCCTGCCATTCGTCGACAAGGACAACATCGGGCTCGAGGGCCATTCAATGGGCGGCTGGACCGTGCTGGCCGCCGCAGCAGCCATGCCCAACGACTACAAGTCGATGGTGCTGGAGGGCTCCTCGACCGGCAAGCCGTTCGCCGCCGAGGGCACCACGAGCTGGCCGCGCAACACCGCGCTGGTGTTCGCCCAATACGAGGAATTCCCCGAGTTGATGTGGGGCGTCGACCTCGCCCGCGACGTCACCACGAGCCCGAAACTCTGGGCGCTGTTCGGCACGCAAGGCGCGGTCGAGCCGGGCAAGGTCTATGGCGATCCGGCCGCCGGCACGGCGCGGGTGCTGTACACGCCGGCGATGACCCATCCGGCCGAGCACATCTCGCATGAGGCGATCGGCTATAGCCTCGACTGGTTTGCCAAGACGTTGAAGGGCGGCACGCCGCGTCCGGTCGACGACCAGATCTGGTTCCGCAAGGAGATCGCCACGCTCATCGCCCTCATCGGTTTCATTGCGCTGGTGATCGGGACGTTCGACGGGTTGCTGGAAGCCAAGATGTTCTCCCGCCTGCGGCTGCCGGCGGTGGCCGACGGCACCATGCCGCCGCATGAGGCGGCCAAGGGCCGGCGCTGGACCACGGCGTTCATCCTGTCCACCTTCATCCCGGCGCTGACCTATTATCCGGCCTTCGCGCTGGGCGGCACCTTCGTGGCCCCGAGTGCATTCCTGCCGCAGGGCATCACCAACCAGATCCTGATCTGGGCCATCGTCAACGGCCTGATCACGCTGGCCCTGATGCCGTTCGCCCCGAAGCGCACCACCCGGGCCGGGCTGGTCGGTCAATCCATCGTGATCGCGGTGGCCTCGGTTGCGGTGGGCTACGCAGCGCTGTGGCTCGCCGACCTCGCATTCAAGATCGACTTCAGGTTCTGGATCGTCGCACTCAAGTTGATGAGCGCGAAGCAGTTCCTCATCTTCCTGATCTATCTGATTCCGTTCACGGCGTTTTTCGTCGTGGCGCTGCACGTGCTGCACCGGAATTTCTCGACCATGGGTGCTCCGCGAGGGACGCTCTACCTCACCAACATCCTGGCGCTGACGTTCGGTTTCATGGTGTTGCTGGTGCTGCAATACGGCACGCTGTGGCTGACCGGAAAGCTCCTCAACCCGCTGCCGGACCCCGGCTTCGTGCCGCTCTCGACCATCGTCGCGATCCAGTTCGTGCCGCTGCTCGCGATCGTCGCCGTGATCGCGACCTTCACCTGGCGGCGGACCGGATCGAGCCTGCCCGGCGCACTGATCGCGGGCCTGTTCGTGACCTGGTACATCGTGGCCGGGACCGCGACGCAGGTCCCGTTTTAGAGGGTTTTCAAGCCGAAGTGGGCACCGGTTCGCGGGAAGAAAACCCGTCACAGAAAGAGGACCGAGAGCCGCCATCAGAATGGCGGTTCTCGATGAAATGATGGGCTGAAAGTGCATAACCGGTGCGCTTTCGCCCGTCCCCGGGCGGTGCTATAGCGCAGGCGTATTTTCCACCCCCGCCGTCAAAAGCGCGCCGTTCCCAAGAAGGCCTCCCCGTCATGGCAAAAATCAAGGTATCCAACCCCGTCGTCGAGCTCGATGGCGACGAGATGACCCGGATCATCTGGCAGCACATCAAGGACAAGCTGATCAACCCGTTCCTGGATGTCGAGCTGCTCTATTTCGATCTGGGCATGGAATACCGCGATGAAACCAACGACCAGGTGACCATCGACGCCGCCGAAGCCATCAAGAAGGTCGGCGTCGGCGTCAAATGCGCCACCATCACCCCCGACGAGGCCCGGGTGAAGGAATTCGGCCTCAAGCAGATGTGGAAGTCGCCGAAC
Source organism: Bradyrhizobium uaiense (assembly GCF_010811875.1). Taxonomy (GTDB): domain Bacteria; phylum Pseudomonadota; class Alphaproteobacteria; order Rhizobiales; family Xanthobacteraceae; genus Bradyrhizobium; species Bradyrhizobium uaiense. Next base: position 126 of record NZ_VKHP01000224.1, on the reverse strand, counting down.
GGCACCATCCGCAACATCCTCGGCGGCGTGATCTTCCGCGCTCCCATCAGCTGCAAGAAGGAGGGACGCCGGGTACCCGGCTGGCACGCGCCCGTCACCCGCGGCCGGAACGCCAACGGCGCGCGG
>NZ_VKHP01000223.1 GCF_010811875.1 Bradyrhizobium uaiense | reverse complement strand
CTGATCCGCGGAGGGCATTATGGCCAGCGGTCATGGGTACCGCGTCAACAGGCCGAACACATGGCTGCTCCGACCAATGCTGCAAAGTGAAGATTCTCCTTGCCAACCCGGAGCCGTCCACACATGGCCCATCGACGTCCAGCGAGGTCCGCTATTGCGCCGCTGTTGCCCGGCGAGCAGACATCGGGTCCCGATTCATGAGTACGACCTGCTCTGCGACCTCTTTGATCAGCGACAGCATGCGGCCTTCACCCCGGCTTGTAAATCTAGGTTTAGGCCAGACAACCAAATCCGTCATTGCGCGCCACCAGCGTGGGATAGCTCGGGGCACCTCAAACCATCAAGTTGCGCCTCACCAGCATCTTCGCAGGGATCAGCCCTGCAAAAGTACGCGAGGTCATGATGCGCGCATCGGAGTCGACGGCAGCCTTCGGAAGCCTGACACAATTTGATCCCGAATCGGGACGGGACCTGAGACGCACTGCTCGTAGTCCGGAAACGGACAATCCATTTCCCGAGAAGCGAGCCGTATCGGCCGGCGCCGCTTCAGCCAAAGTCTCGTTCGGACCATTCTGCCTGCTTCCGACGCAGTTTCTCCTGCGCGAGGGCGACAAGCCGGTCCCTCTCGGAAGCCGGGCTCTGGAGATATTGATCGTCCTGCTCGAACGCCGCGGCGAGCTGGTGAGCAAGCAGGACTTGATGGCCCGGGTCTGGCCCAATGTCTTTGTCGAACCTGCCAACCTCACGGTCCACATGTCCGCGCTGCGACGCGCGCTACGTGACGGCCGGGACGGGCATCGGTTCATCGTCAACATCCCCGGACGCGGCTACTGCTTCGTTGCTGCAGTCGATGTGTCGGGACACGAGAGCTGAGCGCGCGTGGCGCAGCATCCGCAGAGGCATTGCCGTGGTCGCGATATCGACAGAGCAGCCGTTCACCATCGCGAAGATTCCCGTCGGCTCCTGGAGCTTCGCCATCCGCGTCTGGCTGGCAACGATCCTGGCCTTGTTCGTGAGCTTTTGGCTGCAGCTTGAAGCACCGACCACGGCGGCGCTCACTGTTGCCATTCTTGCCGAACCAACCCGCGGCCAAGCACTGGACAAGGCAGCTTTTCGACTGCTCGCCACCGTTGTGGGCCTGACAGCGTCCATCGCAATCACTGGCCTTTTCTCCCAGGCGAGGGATCTGATCCTGGCCGCGTTTGCGGTGTGGATTGGTCTTTGCGTCTTTGCGGCGAAGCTTTTGGACGGCTACCGGGCCTATGCCGCGGTGTTGTCGGGCTACACGGTCGCGCTTGTTGCCACACAGCAGATCGACACCCCGAAGCATGTGTTTGAATCCAGCATGGCGCGCGGCGCCGCGATCGCGGTCGGCGTTCTGTCGATTGCAGTGGTCAATACGTTGGCGTTTGCCCCCGATCGCCATCCGCAGCTTGTAGCGCAACTCGCGGCGATTCATCGCCGGGTTCGCGATTTTGCGAGGGCAGCGTTCCGCGGCGAACCAGGTAACCCGACGACATTCGCGACGCTGCTTCAGGACATCGTAACGCTCCGTCCCGAGACGGCGAGCGTGGTTTTCGAATCGAGTAGCGGCCCCATCGTGAGCGCGGCTGCCCGCAGCGTGGCCGTTGGTCTCATTGCTGAATTGCAGGCGGCTCGCGTCCTCAACAACGATGGTGCCCACGGCCGCGATGTCGAGAGCAAAGCCGTAGCACAGAACGAGCTGCTGCGCCGGGACGAACAGGTTCGGGCGGACTTGCTGGCCTTGAGATCAGTCAGGTGGCCATCGCGATTGTGGCGCGCGCCCCTGTATCGTTCTTATCGCATTGCCGCCGCAAGCGGTATCCGCGCCACTCTATGGCTTGCAATTGCTTCGATCCTCTACGTCTGGGCTGGGTGGCCCGCGGCGAGCGCATCAATGTCATTCGTGGTCCTGATCGCTGGATTGGGAGCCACGACCCCGAATCCGCGCGGCTTCACGGCGATCGCATTGGTCGGTACGCCGATCGCAGCGGTGCTGACCGGCATTCTCGAGTTCATCATCCTCAATGGAGCCGACGCCTTTCCTCTGTTGGCCATCGGTCTTGCTCCCTTTATAGTCGGTGCTGCACTCCTGATGACCTCCAAAAATCTGCTGTGGTCGGCACTTGGCCGTGTCAATTTGCTTTCCATTCCGGCTCTCCTGGCGCCGAGCAACCCGCAGACCTACAATCCGGAGACCTTCCTCTTTACATCACTATTTCTAGGCGCCGCGGCCGCACTCCTGCTTGCAGCACAGACGCTGATTCCTCCCGTCTCGGATGACCAGCGCAGGATGCGGCTTCTCGTCGAGGCTCGAAACGAGCTCAGGGATCGGGTCCACCGGAATGGAGAGAGTCCGGAGGAAGCCACGTTCCGCGACGCGTCGCGAATCGGGCAATTTCTGGCCGCTGGAGGCGCGCAGGACAGTCGCGCCCTTGCTGAAATGCTGTCTTGCTTCGACCAAGCGGCAATGCTGCGGCTTTGCGATGCCATGCTGACGCGGTTCGCCGATGGGCCGCTCGCAGGCAGGGCCCGCGAGGCGATCGTCGAGCGCGATACGGTCACTCCACAGGCCATTGCAGATCGGTTGCGCGAAGCGACCTCGCAGAAAGACGCTATCGAAGCGGAAGCTGCAGCCTGCCTGATCTTGACAGGCAACACAGTCGATCGGGGTAACGGCACCGGGTCTGCCGGGGAGACGGTCTGATGGCGCACACCTTTCCGGAGCTGGTGATCGGGGGCGTTCTGTTGGCGCCATTCGTAACGTATCTGGCGATCACTCTCGCCGTCGTCATGGTTCTGCGACCGCTTCTTCATGTCGTCGGCTTTGCCAAGCTGTTCAGCCACGCCCCGGTTGCAGAGCTGAGCCTGTTCGTAACGGTTCTCGGCATGTTGATGCTGTTGTTCTAGAGGAGATGGCCATGGGTACGACCATTGATGATGAGGTCTATCAGCAAGACGAGGTGGAGGCAGCGGTCACGCGCTTCCCGCCGCGTTCCGGTGACGCATCGGCTCGTCAAGGCGGTGAATCCGACGAGATCGCGCGAAGGATACCGGAGCGCGATCCGGGCGACGAACCGGCCGTCTCTCCGCCCCGAAGGTCCACGGCCCGACGGCGAAGCGACGCCTTGCGATCCGGACGGCTTGTGTTGCGCAGGGTTGCGACAGCCGGGATTGCCATCGTCGCGGTCCTGATCGCACTCGTGGCGTGGGACCACTACAATGCCGGGCCCTGGACCCGGGATGGACGCGTGCGCGTGCAGGTCGCGAGCGTTGCGCCGGAGATCTCAGGCAAGATCAAGGAACTCAGAATCGTCGACAATCAGTTCGTTCACAAGGGCGACGTCCTGTATGTGATCGATCCATTCGACTTCGAGGTTGCGCTGCGAACGAACAAGGCAACGTTGCAGCAAAAGTCGGCTGACTTGAACGTCAAGGAGCTGCAGTCCGAGCGCCGCCGTCGCTTGTCGGACCTGGCGAGCAGCACCGAAGAGAAGCAGATCTATGAGGGAAATGCGCTCCAGGCAAAAGCGGCCGTGGAATCGGCTCAACAGCAGGTGGCGCAAGCGGATATCAATCTGCAGCGCACCGAAGTGCGCAGTCCCGTGAATGGCATTGTCACCAATCTCCTGCTCCGAGAGGGAGACTATGCGCATCAAGGTGCTGGCAATGTTTCGGTCATCGACACGGATAGCTATTGGGTGGACGGCTATTTCGAGGAAACCAAGCTGGCCCGGTTATGCGTAGGTGATCGCGCCGAGGCAAAGCTGATGGGTTACTCGATGCCTATCATTGGTCACATCGCGACGGTGACGCGTGGCGTCAGCGTATCCAACGCGGCGGCCGCGACACAGGGATTACCCAACGTCGATCCAGTCTACACTTGGGTGCGGTTGGCGCAGCGAGTGCCGATCCGGATCGCGATCGACCAGGTGCCGGCCGGCGTGCCGCTGGTGTCGGGCTTGACCGCAACCGTCACGATCCGGGACGGCGAGAACAAAACGCTGTTGCAAAAAGCCCGCTCCGAGCTCGAAACGAGCTTCTTCGGATTGATCGGCGGAGCTTCGGCACGGCCGGACTGCATCCCTGGCCCCTCGTCGCCTTAGCCGTGGAAGGCCGCTATTCGCCGGGCATGCTGGCGTCTCTGCTGTCGACAGGGCGTGATGCCGTCATCCTCACGGGGAGGCAGTGGATTTTCTAGCGCATCCGAATCCGACGCGCGCCATTCCTAAGCCAAGGTTTATGAGGAGCAACCAGGGCCGTACTCGGAACGACCCGCGTGCAATAGAACGAGGCCCGCCGAACTGCAATTCTCTTCCTGACAATTCGTTTTGCGGAGTTAGGTCATGAGGAGAATAGCTGTGGTCGTCGCGTCCGCCGCGCTCAATGCGTTCACGATTCCCGCTGTTGCGACGGAATGTACGTCGATCAGGGATATCGATGCGTCGCGGTCACGCTGGGAATTGTTGCGCAGCCAGCCTGCTAGGGACGCCGACAAGGAAAAGATTTGCCGTGCCTACGCCACCTCGTTCTATGAGTCGGTGACACTTCGGCAGGTCGAGGCAAGGTGCGCCGGCGGCGGACGAAATTTCGTTGTGCTCGACTCAGAGATCAACGCGTTCAACGACCTGCTGGCGACGAAGTGCGGCGGTTGAGCCCCACCGCCAAGCGGCTGGCCGCAATCCCCGAGGTGCTCAGATGATCCTGTTTCCGCTCATGACCACGTGGATGTGGTTCCAAATCTTGATGACATCACCGCTGTTGGTGCCTGCTCCGCATCGTCGAGCTCAGCGGCAACGCTGAGGTGGCGATTTGTCTCAGCTGAAGGAGGTGAACATGACCCAGGTATTTTTCCACTGCTCCAATACGAAGAAGGTTTTCCTCGATGACCGCGGCGCCGTGGTGGACGACCTCGCTGAGGCGCGCGACCTCGCGACCCGCGTCGTGCAGTCGGTCACGAACGAGAGCAGCCTCGAGGACTGGCGCGACTGGGTCGTGCATGTCAGCGACGACCAGGGCGATGAACTGTTCGTCGTGCCCTTCACATTGATCCTCGGCAAGCCGCATTGATGGTCCTCCTGGCCTGCCGGTCCGTGTCACGCACTTTTTATTGCTCGTGACCATCTGCGGGCTTCAAACCGGCACCAGGGCACCCAGATGAACTTAAGGAATGATGGACATAATTCAATAGGAGCCTGCTATGGGTGACGTTATTCGATTTGTCTCGAAATCAGAGCGCGAGCGCATACGCCTGATCCTGGAAGCCCGCGCCATATATGACAGCGTCTTCCCGCCGGCCGATCCGGACAGCGAGCGGAACACGGCGCCGGCAATCGGAGCCAGTGGCCTCATGGCCCAACGCGGTGAGGGGGCTTCGTCGTGATTGCGGTCATTGCTCTGCTGTGCAGCCTGTCTTCCCCGACGAACTGCCACGAGCAAACCGTCACCACGTCTGACTTTGCTAGCGTCTCTGTGCAGTCATGCTTGATGGGCGCGCCGCAGCTTGCCGACTGGATGAAGGAGCATCCCGCCGAGCGTCTCGCAGCATGGCGCTGCGTGATCGGCAAGCAGGGCGGCAGGGGAGCTTAGTTTGAAAAACGGATCACTTCTCCTGGCGATTGTAGCCGATACACGAGACGCACATTCGCGACGAGTTGCCGAGATTTGGTCTGCTTTACTCGCACCGACGTTCCGCGTGGGGTACCAGTTTGCCTCGCGAAGGTGGACAGCTTCGCAACTGCTCGGCGCCGGACCTCCCCTGGCCCTTCGCCGTAGCCGGCGGCGGCCGGTCCTTCCCCTCCCGAGGACCGGCCGCCCCTTTTTAGGCCTGACGGCGGCGACGCCGGATCGAATGCGTGTCGGATCGCTTGGGCGCAATCGTTGAGCACAAACACGATGGAGATGTGGTTCTATGACACACGATCATTTCTTCACCGCAGCGCTTGCTCGTCTGCACGCTGAACGGCGCTACCGCGTATTTGCGGACCTCGAGCGCATCGCCGGGCGTTTCCCGCACGCAATATGGCATTCCCCGAATGGCCCACGGCCGGTCGTGATCTGGTGCTCGAACGATTATCTCGGCATGGGCCAGCATCCGAAGGTGATCGGTGCGATGGTCGAAACCGCGACCCGCATGGGTGCCGGCGCGGGCGGCACCCGCAACATCTCCGGTACAAATCATCCCTTGGTCGAACTAGAACGGGAACTCGCCGGTTTGCACGACAAGGAGGCCGCGCTGGTCTTCACCTCGGGCTACGTCTCCAACGCAACCGGCATCCCGACCATCGCAAAACTGCTGCCGAATTGTGTGATCCTGTCGGACGCCTGGAACCACAATTCGATGATCGAGGGCGCGCGCCGTGCCGGCGTGGAGAAGAAGATCTGGCGACACAACGACGTCAGCCACCTCGAAGCACTGCTGGCAGCCGCGGCGCCCGAGCGGCCAAAGCTGATCGTATTCGAGGCGCTCTACTCGATGGACGGGGACGTCGCACCGGTGAACCGAATCTGCGATCTCGCAGAGCGTTACGGGGCCATGACCTACATCGACGAGGTCCATTCGGCCGGCATGTATGGCCCGGCCGGCGCCGGCATCGCGGCGCGGGAAGGGGCCCTGCACCGGATCGACGTGGTCGAGGGCACGCTGGCGAAGGCCTTCGGCGGCCTCGGCGGCTACATCGCTGCGAATGCCGACGTCATCGATGCAGTGCGCTCCTACGCACCGGGGTTCATTTTCACCACCGCGCTGCCGCCCGCGGTCTGCGCCGCCGCTACAGCGGCAATCCGCCATCTCAAGGGTTCGCAATGGGAGCGCGACCGCCATCAGGACCGCGCCGCGCGGGTAAAGTCCGTGCTCAACGCCGCCGGCCTACCGGTCATGCCCAGCGAAACGCACATTGTGCCTGTCATGGTGGGTGATCCGGAAAGATGCAAGGAGGCGAGCGATCTCCTGCTCGCCGAACACGGCATCTATGCTCAGCCGATCAACTATCCGACCGTCCCGCGCGGCACGGAGCGGCTGCGCATCACGCCGACGCCCTATCATGATGACGCACTGATCGACGCGCTGGCTGAAGCGCTGGTCGATGTATGGGGGCGGCTTGGGTTGCCCTTGCGACGGCATATGCTCGCGGCGGAGTGACTGCCACCACAAGCAGCATCGGTACAAGCCTCGTATCCAGCACAGGCGCCAATTACTCTATCCACTCTCGCGGCTCGGCGATTAGCAAGACCCCTAGGCCGGGCTTTGGCGTACGTGGGATGAGGCTCTAACATCTAGTAGTCTGGACCGTAGGTTCCCCCACGCCGGAAATGAAAACAGCTGGTAAATCAATGGGGATTGACTTCCACTCTCTCCGTCACACTAAAATTGCGTCGAGAAAGTCCCGCAGGCCTTTCTACGGACCGGGAACTCGTCGGTGTAGCCCCAGAGGCGCTCGCACAGAGCCGTCCGCCGTTGACCTTCAGATAGGTTCCGGCCGCGCAAAGCGGTAACGGAAACAGATGTTTATCGGGAAGGTGCCGGCGCTGACTACGGCGCGCTTAGTATGGCGTCACTTCCGGTCGCGCCTTGCCACGAGCTGCCACGCTCCAGCCCTCCTGACAGACCTTGGATTAGGTATATGATTTCATGCCGTGACGCGCTCGACCGTACCCAAGACCGAGCGCGCGGCGCGCGAGGAGCTTAATCAGCGGACTTCAAGTCGGCGCCCGGGTGCCGGAGTCTGACAAATGGTGCAGCAATCGCCGAATATCGGGTACTCGGACGATAGCTCTCAGGTGCTATGGGAGGACGGCGAGCGCGTGTTCAGCCGTGGCTGGCGGCTGGACGATAATGGAAATCGGCGCGCCGTGCTGCTTGTTGCCCCTGCCGCGGACCACCCGTCCCCCTCAACACTCGATCGCCTCACGCACGAATACGAGCTGAAAGATGAGCTCGACAGGGCATGGGCGGCCCAGCCGCTCGCACTCATGCGCGACGCCAGTCGGACCGTGCTGGTGCTCAATGATCAGGGCGGCGAGCCGCTCGACCATTTGCTCGATGGAGCGATGGAGGTAGGGCCGTTCTTGACGCTGGCTATCGGGGTCTCCTCAGCTCTGGGAAAGCTTCATCAGCGCGGACTCATCCACAAGGATATCAAGCCAGCTAATGTCGTGGTGAATTGTTCGGATGGACGCGTGCGACTCACCGGGTTTGGCATTGCATCGCGCTTGTCGCGCGAGCGGCAGGCCCCCGAGCCACCCGAGACCATCGCCGGCACGCTCGCCTACATGGCGCCCGAACAAACCGGGCGGATGAACCGGTCGATCGACGCCCGCAGCGATCTCTACGCCCTCGGCATCACCTTGTACCAAATGCTAACAGGCGTTCTCCCCCTAACGGCCGCCGATCCGATGGAATGGGTGCACTGCCATATTGCCAGAAAGCCGGTACCGCCGGGGAAGCGACGCGACAGTGTCCCGGCGCCCGTTTCGGCGATCATTATGAAGCTGCTCGCCAAGACGCCCGAGGATCGATACCAGACCGCTGCCGGTGTCGAGCGCGACCTACGACGCTGCTTGGCCGAATTGGAAGAGCGCCGCCACATCGATGACTTCCCGATCGGTCAGCAAGACACGCCAAACCAACTGTTGATCCCCGAAAAGCTGTACGGGCGAGATCGCGAGATCGCGACGCTGCTTTCCTGCTTCGATCGCGTCACCAAAACCGGTGTCGCGGAATTGGTGTTGGTTTCAGGTTATTCCGGTATTGGTAAGTCCTCCGTCGTCGATGAACTGCACAAAGTGCTCGTGCAGCCACGCGGTTTGTTCGCGTTCGGGAAGTTCGACCAGTACAAGCGCGATATCCCTTACGCGACGCTGGTGCAGGCCTTCCAGGGCCTCATCCCGCCTCTCCTCAGCAAGAGCGACGTAGAGTTGGCGACCTGGCGCCACGCGCTTCTAGAGGCGTTGGGATCCAATGGGCGGCTCGTGATCGATCTCATACCCGAACTGAAGCTAATCATCGGGGACCAGCCATCGGTTCCTGAGCTACCTCCACAGCAGGCACAACGCCGATTTCAGCTCGCATTTCGCTCCTTCATAAGCGTATTTGCCCGCGCGGACCAACCACTTGCGCTCTTCCTCGACGATTTACAGTGGCTCGACGCGGCGACGCTTGATCTGTTGGAAGACCTTATGCGGTCGGACATTCGGCATCTCATGCTGGTGGGTGCCTATCGCGACAACGATGTCGCTCCGGCCCATCCGCTCATGAAAAAAATCGGCGCTATCAAGGCAGCTAACGGAAATGTGGTCGAGATCAAGCTTTCGCGGCTCGACCACGAGCACGTTGGGAAATTGGTTGCGGACGCTCTTCGCTGTCCGCCGGAGCGCGCCGCACCGCTTGCGAAGCTGTTGCATGCTAAGACTGACGGCAATCCGTTTTTCGTCATTCAGTTCCTGTCCTCGCTCGTCGAAGAAGGGCTACTGGCGTTCGATCATGATGGCGCGCGCTGGATCTGGGATATCGACCGCATTCACGCCAAAGACTACACCGACAATGTCGTAGAACTCATGGTGGGGAAGCTCGCTCGGCTTCCGATCGAGACGCAAAACGCGTTGCGACAGTTGGCTTGTCTCGGAAACATTGCTGAGAGCACGGCACTTTCAATGATCCTCGGGATGTCGGAGGAGCAGCTCGATACGGTTCTGTGGCCGGCGCGCCATCAGGAGATGGTCGAGCGTGCGGGAGGTGCTTACCGGTTCGTCCATGATCGCATCCAAGAGGCCGCCTATGCGCTGATCCCAGAGCGGCTGCGCGGCGAGACGCATCTTCGAATAGGACGGCTGCTTGCGGCGCGAGCATCCCCGGAGAAGGGAGACGAAGCGACGTTTGAAATCGTCAATCAGCTCAACCGAGCTGTTCATTTGATCGAATCGATTGATGAACGCGAACGGGCGGCGGAATTTAACCTGGCGGCAGGCCGGCGTGCCAACTCATCGACTGCATACGTTTCGGCGCTCAGTTACTTCGTCGCAGGTCGAAGCCTATTGGTAGAGGATTGTTGGGAACGTCGTTGGGAGCTTATCTTCGCGCTCGATTTTCATCGCGCGGAATGCGAGCTATTGACCGGCGCGCTCTCGGACGCGGAAGGGCACTGGGCGGCATTGTCTGCTCGTGTCACGGCTGCTGCTGATCGAGCAGTGGTGGCACGCCTCGGCATCGACCTTTACATCAGGCTCAATCAACCCCGCCGCGCGATCGCTGTCGGTCTCGAGTACCTGAGCTACCTAGGAATCAACTGGTCGCCGCATCCAACCGATGAGGAGGCGCGCGCAGCCTATCGGCGAGTCTGGTCGGAGCTCGACCGACGCACGACCGAGGAACTGAAGGCGCTTCCTGTGATGAGCGACCCGGCGTCCCTCGTCTTGCTGGACGCCTTGAATCGCCTCTCTTCCCCAGCGCAATACACCGACTTCAACCTCTACACGCTCGCGGTCTGCGAAATGCTCCGCCTTACGTTGGATCGCGGCAACAGCGACGCATCGGCGGTCGCGTATGCCCGGTTTGGTATGATCGTCGGGCTACAGTTTGGTGAGTACGAGCGATCATATCGCGTCGGACAACTCGCTTATGAGCTCGTCGAAGAGCGTGCTCTGTGGCGTTTCCAGGCGGGCGTGTACCTGAACTTCGGTAATATGGTCATGCCTTGGAGGAAGCATATCAGAACGTGCTGCGAACTGATGGACCGCGCATTCGACGCGGCGCAGAAAGCCGGTGACCTCGTGTATGCGGGCATCTGCTTCCATCTACGGGTGCTCAATCTTCTTACGGTCGGTGATCCGCTTGCCGACATCGAACGGGAAGGCGACAGGGCAAGGTCTCGCGAAGTACAGCAAGGCTTTGAGTTCCTCAGTGCGGCAATCGCAGTAGTACGAATGTTGCGCGGCAAGACGGTACGATTCGGTTCCTTGGATCATGAGCAGTTTGACGAGCAGCGAAATGAGCGCGATTTCGCCAAAGCTTCGGATGCGACGGCCGGCCAATGCCTGTATTGGATCTGCAAGCTGCAAGCTCGCTTTATGGCTGGAGACTACGCGGCAGCGATTGACGCCGCATCGAGGGCGCAGCCGCTTTTGAGTCTGTCTCTAACCATCATGGAGACGGCCGACTATCACTTCTACAGCGCCCTGTCGTACGCGGCCTTCTGTGACGCGACATCTACCGGCCAGCGGGCATCGGCACTGGACGCCTTGAATCTCCATCACCGCCAGCTTGCGAGCTGGGCCGCGGCCTGTCCCGAAAACTTCGCAGATCGAGCGGCGTTGGTCGGCGCGGAGATTGCCCGCATTGATGGCCGCGCCTTCGTTGCAATGAACCTCTACGAACAGGCCATTCGTTCGGCGCAGACAAGCGGCTTTGTCCACAATGAAGCGCTCGCCAGAGAGTTGGCGGCGCGCTTTTACACCATTCAAGGCTTCGGACAGATCGCGCATCTATATCTGCGGAACGCCCGCGATTGCTACCTTCGCTGGGGCGCGGACGGGAAGGTAACACAACTCGATCAACTCAATCCTTGGCTTAGGCAGGAGCATCGTGCGCCGGGTTCAATGGGCACAATCGAAGAGCCAGTTGAGCATCTCGATCTCAAGATGATGATCGATATATCGCAGACTTTGTCAGGCGAAATGGTTCTGGACAAACTCATCGACAAACTTATGCGGACAGCTCTCGAGCACGCCGGCGCCGGGCGCGGCCTCTTGATCACGGCGCAGGGCGACGAGTTGATGGTACAAGCGGAGGCCACCGCGAGCCAAGATAACGTAACTGTGCATCTGCATGGGAGTTATCCGCCCTCAGTGGCGCTACCAAAGTCGCTCGTTCGTTACGGAATTCGGACCAAGGAAATCGTAATTCTCGACGATGCGTCAACTCACAATCCATTTTCTTCCGATCCCTACATCGCAACGGGGCATCTCCGTTCTATTCTCTGTTTGCCGCTTATCAACCAGGGAACGCTCACAGGCGTTCTCTATCTGGAGAACGATCTGACACCAAGAGTCTTTACGCCCGATCGCGTCGCTTTGTTGAAGGTGCTTGCGTCACAGGCGGCGATCTCGCTCGAAAATTCGCGACTTTATCGCGACGTCGCAGATCGGGAAGGGCAGATTCGGTGTTTGGTCGACGCTAACATCATTGGGATCGCTATTGCCGACAGCGAAGGCCGTTTTCTTGAAGCCAATGACGCGTTTCTACATCTCGTAAGATATGGCCGTGAAGACTTGGTTTCGCGCGTGCGCTGGACCGAGCTGTCACCGCCCGAATGTCGCGAGCGCGACAAATTGATTCAGGCTGAACTGAACTCAACCGGGATAGTTCGGCCCTTCGAGAAAGAGTATGTTCGGAAAGACGGAAGCCGCGTTCCCGCGCTTGTTGGCGCCGCGTTGTTCAAGGAAGGAGGTGGCAAGAGTGTTGCGTTCGTGCTCGATTTGACAGAGCGCAAGCGGGCCGAGGATCGGTTGCGCCGCACCGAGGCCTGGCTAAGGCAAGCAGAAAGTCTAAGCCATAGCGGAACTCGGGTCTATAATGCGACAACTAACACGTATATTTATTGGTCCGACGAGAGTTACCGAATCTGGGGGTTTGATCCGCAGCAAGGCCTTCCAAGCCGTGACGATACGCTTCGACGCATCCACCCGGACGATCGAGACGGAGTGAGCGATAAAATTCAAGAAGTAGTGCGCCAGAAAACGGATTTCGCAATCTTCGAATTCAGAATCTTACTTCCTGATGGAACAATAAAATACGTTGAGCTAGCCAGCCGTCAGCTGTTTTCTTCCGGGGGCGCGTTTTTGGAGGCGGTGACCTGTACAGTCGATGTGACGCAACGCAAGCGTACCGAGCAAGCCTTACGGGCGAGTGAAGCGAAGTTTCGAGCAGCCATTGACGGGATAGCCGGACTCGTTGCGATCATGTCTCCGAGCGGCGAACTCGAATCCGTCAATAGCCCGCTCACCGAGTATTTCGGTCGAACCGTCGAAGAGCTGAAGAACTGGGCGACAGGCGATGCAGTACATCCTGAAGACCTTCCCCGTGTCCTTGAATCTTATGAGACGTCACTCGCCGCCGGTACTCCCTTCCATCACGAACTACGCCTGAGGCGCTTTGACGGCGAGTATCGGTGGTTTGAAAATCGCGGCGCCCCAATTCGCGACGAGTCCGGGCGTACCGTGCGTTGGTACTGTCTGCTAACAGACATCGACGACCGCACACAAGCGTTGGCGCGGTTGCAGCAGATGCAATCGGATTTCGCCCACATGAACCGCGTGAGCATGATGGGAGAATTGGCTGCTTCGCTGTCTCACGAAATTCTGCATCCGATCGCAACCGCCCGCAACAACGCTCGTGCCGGGATGCTTTTTTTGGAAAGGAGCCCGCCAAATCTGGATAAGGCCAAGGTCGCGTTCGGTCGCGTTGTCAGCGACGCCGACCGAGCTAAGGATATCGTCGGACGGGTGCGTGATCAGATCAAGAAAGCGCCCCCGCGAAAAGAGCGCTTTGACCTCAATGAAGCGATCGACGAGGTGACCGTGATGATGCAAAGCACAATCGCTAAGAACAGAATCGTTGTCCGGACCCACCTTATGAATGGGCTGGTCCCTATTTGGGGCGATCGCGTTCAACTGCAACAAGTCCTGCTGAACCTTGCCCTGAATGCGGCCGAAGCCATGGGCTCGGTTGAGGAGGGGACACGAGAGCTGGTGATCAGCACCGAGCAAGATCAGACAGGCGCCCTCGTGGCTGTCCGCGATTCCGGGCCTGGCATTGATCCGGCGAATCTCGATCGGGTCTTCGATACCTTCTACACAACGAAATCCAGTGGAACAGGCATGGGATTGTCGATATGCCGCTCCATCATCGATGCTCATGGGGGCAAACTATGGGCGGAAGCGAATCAGCCGCGCGGCGCTGCATTCCAGTTCACGTTGCCCGGCGCCGAAGAGGATTCATGACTTGTCATCAATCGGCGTACCGGGCTGCAGCGCCGAGCGCAGGCATCGATCGAGATGCTTGTCGTCCACTGGCTTGCTGAGAAAACAAACAACCCCGTCCCTTAGGGCCTGATCCCTGATGGCTTCATCGGGGTATGCAGTAACGAGGATCGTCGGAATCGCGTATCCAGCGTCGACCAAGTGTCTGTGCAGCTCAACTCCAGTCATGCCAGGCATTTGAACGTCGGTGACCAAGCAGGCGGTTTCCCGCAGGAGACGCGATGCGAGGAAATCGGCTGCTGACGGAAACGCTTCGACAGTATAGCCCAACGACATCACGAGTTGATGCATTGATTCACGAAATGTTTGATCATCATCGACGATGGAAATCAGTGCACGGTTCAACATCGCGGCTTCCATGCACCGTCCTCGCTGCACATATCATCGGCGGCAATACCTTGCTGCATGAAGCTCACTGTCGGCGACATTTCCCAGCAATGCAATACCTGCGCCCCTAAGCGATGTGCATAGGGACTTGGCCCATCCGCTTAGGCAACAGATACTTTTCATCTCGATGGATTGTGCCTAGAATACCGTCGTTTGCGGGAAGAATGCGCTCCCCCTAAATGCGGGATACCGGGAATGGGTAACGCAGATCCCAGCGTCATGGTTATCGATGACGATCCTGAGTTTCGCGCGTCGGTCGCGCTGCTGTTGGAGGCGGTCGGCTTGCAGACCCGTCAATTTTCGTCTGTTCCTGATTTTCTTAGGGCTGATCCACCGGAGGGCCCCACTTGCCTGGTCCTCGACGTGCGCATGCCAGGGCGAAGCGGTCTTGATCTTCAGCGCGACCTTGCAGCTGCGAACCGGCAAGTGCCGATCATCTTCATCACAGCTCACGCCGACGTGCCGATGAGCGTGCAAGCGATGAAGGGGGGTGCAATCGAGTTCCTTACAAAACCGTTCCGTGATCAGGATCTTCTTGACGCGGTCGAGAACGGCCTCGCTCGCGATCGCACCCGTCAAGAGAGTGAAAGAGCATTTGCCATGCTCAAGGCGCGTTTCGACATGCTAAGCCCGCGCGAGCGTGAGATCATGCTCCATATCGTGGCGGGTCGCCTGAACAAACAGATTGCCAACGATATCGGCCTCGCGGAGGGTACAGTGAAGGTGCATCGCACCCACCTGATGCGAAAGATGGAGGCGCGTACGTTTCCCGAGCTCTGCCGGATGGCTGAAATCCTCAATATGAAGCCGAAGAGGCCATAGAGTTTCTGAGCCGGCGAAGTGCATCCTCTTCACGGCGCATTTATCCCAGCGTACCGGTCATTCGTGCAAATTTGCGATCTGCCGTGTCAGCTATACCGCTGATCATCCTCCCTTGCCCGGTCATCCGGCCACCGGGTGCGGCAGCAAAGGAATCATAACCAGAGGTCTCGCACCGCGTTGTCCCTAAGCGATTTGCATATGAAAGTCTAACCACAGGCAAACCTCACACCACCTGCGGGCAATCGACCGCAGCGCCGCAAGCCGTCAAATTACATTTCAAGAATTTTTTCTGGAAACGGTCAATCACGACACGCAACGCCAGTCAGGACGGAACGACGCGGGGCTCGTCAGTAAAGTCCGGGCGCCTTGACGGAGAACGACAATCCATGGAGCTTCATCAAGTTCGCTACTTTCTCGCCGTTGCCGCGACGCTCAACTTCACCCGCGCGGCCGAGCAGTGCAACG
>NZ_VKHP01000222.1 GCF_010811875.1 Bradyrhizobium uaiense | reverse complement strand
CGCAAGAAGGACATCCGCGTGGCCGGCCTCCAGGAGATCCCGGGGATCGGCCCGTCGCGCAAACGTGCCTTGCTGCATCACTTCGGAACGCTCAAGGAGATCGAGCGGGCCTCGATCGCCGACCTCGGCAAGGTTCCCGGCGTCAGCGCCGAGAGTGCCCGCAAGATTTTCGAGTTTTTCCACGCCCAGCCGGGTTAAACCAAAGGCGAGTCATCAGGGCGTCGCCTGCGACAGGGCATCTAGGGCATGATGCGGCAAAGTGTGCGGCGGCTGTCCGAAAAAATCGCGACTAAACAAGGAGCTAAGCCGCCATGACGATTCAGCGTAATCTCGGCGCACTTTGGCGTCCGCACGGTTGACCTTCTCGCTTCAGCGGTATTGGTAGAACGGATGAACATCGCCACGACCCGGGGACAGACCAAGACCATGTCCCTTCCGAATATCCTGACCTACGCCCGGATCGCCGCGATCCCGGTGGTGATCGGCTGCGTCTACTGGCAGTCGGTCCTGGACGGCCCGTTGTGGCTGCGCTGGGTGGCGCTGGCCGTGTTCATTGCGGCGGGGATCACCGACTATCTCGACGGCTACTACGCCCGGATGTGGGACCAGCAATCGGCGTTCGGCCGGATGCTCGATCCGATCGCCGACAAGCTCCTGGTCGCCTCCAGCCTCTTGATGCTGGCCGCCGACAATTCGATCCACGGCTGGACGCTGTGGGCGGCGATCGTGATCCTGTGCCGCGAGATCCTGGTCTCGGGTCTGCGCGAATATCTCGCAGGGCTCCGGGTCAGCGTTCCCGTCACCAAGCTCGCGAAATGGAAGACCACGATCCAGCTGGTGGCGATCGGCTTCCTGATCGCCGGCGAAGCGGGCGAGCAGGTCTTTCCGGCCACCACGCTGATCGGCATCGTGCTGCTGTGGATGTCGGCGATCTTCACGATCTACACCGGCTGGGATTACTTCCGCGCCGGCATCCATCACCTCATCAAGGAGGATGAGGGATGAAGCTGAAATATTTCGCCTGGGTGCGGGAACGCATCGGCAAGACTGAGGAGATCGTCGAGCCGCCGGCCGAGGTGCGCACCGTCGGCGAATTGATCGGCTGGCTTGCCGCGCGCGACGACGCCTATGCCTATGCCTTCGAGAAGCCCACGGTGATCCGCGCCGCGATCGACCACGCTCATGTTAAGCAGGATGCGGCAATCGTCGGCGCCCGCGAGATCGCGTTCTTCCCGCCGATGACCGGCGGCTAAATCTTCCGATGACCGTTGCAGCGACCATTCGCATCCAGGAACCCGACTTCGACGTCGCGCAGGAGATTGCCGCCTTGAGCAAGGGCCGCACCGATGTCGGCGCGGTGGTCAGCTTCAGCGGCATCTGCCGCGGCAGCGAACAGGGCGAGCCGATCGCGGCACTGACGCTCGAACATTACCCGGGCATGGCGGAAGCCGAAATTTCGCGCCATGCCGACGAGGCGCTGGCGCGCTGGCCGTTGCAGGGCCTCACCATCATCCATCGCTTCGGCCGCATCGCGCCGGGCGAGAACATCGTGCTGGTCGTGACCGCCTCGGCGCACCGGCAGGCCGCGTTCGAGGCAGCCGAGTTCCTGATGGATTATCTGAAGACCAACGCCCCGTTCTGGAAGCGCGAGGAAAGCGCGCGCGGCACCAGCTGGATCGAGGCGCGCGACCATGACGACGCGGCCGCCGCGCGCTGGACCAAATCCTGATGGCCAAGCGCAGCAAAGTGCCGGCCAGGCGCAGTCCCGCCGCTCCGAGAGCGCCCAAGGAAGCGGCCAAGAAAGCGCCCAAGGTCGGCGCCGGCGAGCTTCACACCCTGTTCGATCACCTGCGCTACGCGGTGAGCCGCTTCAACGCCGCCAAGCTCGTGTTCGCGCACGGCACCACCGATCCGGTGGCCGAAGCCGCGTTCCTGATCTGCGAGACACTGCATTTGCATCCCGACCAGTTCGAGAATTTTGCGACCGCGCGCGTTACCATCGCCGAAGGCAAGCAGATCCTCGACCTGATCGAGCGGCGGATCGCGACCCGAAAGCCGGCCGCCTATCTCGTCAACAAGGTCTATATGCGCGGCCTGCCGTTCTACGTCGACGAGCGCACCATCGTGCCGCGCTCCTTCATCGGTGAATTGCTGGATTCGCATTTCGGCGGCGACGAGGACGGTACCTCGCTGATCGGCGACCCCGAGGAGGTCGAAGCCGTGCTCGATCTCTGCACCGGCTCCGGCTGCCTGGCGATCCTGGCCGCCCGGCATTTCGCCAATGCCGCGGTCGATGCGGTCGACATCTCAAAGGATGCGCTCGAGGTCGCCGCGCGCAACGTTGCCGACCACGGTCTCGACGATCGCGTCACGCTCCATCGCGGCGACCTGTTCAAGCAGCTCGGCGACAAGCGCTACGATTTCATCATCTCCAACCCGCCTTATGTCGACGCCGAAGGCATGGCGGCGCTGCCACGCGAGTGCCGGGCCGAGCCGAAGATCGCGTTCGACGGCGGCGCCGACGGGCTCGACATCGTCCGCCGGCTGCTCGATCAGGCCAAGCGACATCTGACCCCGCAGGGTGGGCTGCTCTGCGAGATCGGCCGTGGCCGCGAGAATCTGGAGGCCGCCTACCCCAACCTGCCGCTGCTCTGGCTCGACACCGAGGACTCCGAGGGCGAGGTGTTCTGGATCGCTGCCGCGGACCTCTGACCGGCGTGCCGCGGCGGGCTCCGGCCGATAACCGGGCCCCGACTCCGAAGCACGATTTGGGCGAAGCGAAAATCGTGTGCAGTTCCAGCCGGTTCTCAAGATCGCTGACCCGTCGAATCAACAATGGTGCTAGAGTCCCGCTTCGGGGACGTTCGAAGAGAGGGCGCGGGCGCGCGGCAATGATTCGCATTTCGACGATCTTCATCGCCATATGCATGGTGCTGGTCGCAGCCTCGCTCGGCTTCGTGCTGTATTCGGTGGCCGGCATCAGCGGATCGGAATCGGCGATCGTGGCGCTCACCGCCCTCACCTGCCTGATCCTCTACAACGCCGTCTCGATGCGGTTGCGCGACCGCAGCGATGTCGGCGGCCAGATCGCGGATCTGTCGCGCGGCACCGCCGACCTCGCCCGCCAGATCGCCGAATTCGGCCGCCGGCTGGCCGCGGTCGAAGGCCGGGTCGCCTCGGCCAACTCCACCGGCGCCGACCGGATGCAGGGCCTGGCCGGCGAGATCAGCGAGCTCGGCGGACTGGTGCGGCAGCTTGCGGCGTCCGTCGCCCATCACGAGGACCTGCTGGCACCAACTCCCGTGGCACAGCCGGCCGCCTCGCCGCGAGACGATCTGCTGCAACCGGTCGCCCCCGCGCCGACCGTCGCGTTTGCATCCCCGCCGCCGGCTGCGCCTCCGCCGCCGGTCTCACGCAGCCAGGCCCAGCTGATTGGCGCGATCAAGCACGCCATCGACGAGAACCGCCTCGACATCTACCTGCAGCCGATGGTGACGCTGCCGCAGCGCAAGGTGCGCTATTACGAGGCGGTGACACGGCTGCGCGACGAGCGCGACCAGGTCCTCGCCGCCGACGATTTCATCGGGGCGGCCGAGGCCAACGGCCTGATCGGCCGCATCGATCACATGGTGATGCTCCGCTGCGTCCAGGTGCTGCGCCGCCTGATGATCCGCAGCAAGGATGTCGGCGTGTTCTGCAACGTCTCGGCGGCGACGCTGGCCAATCCGGCGCACTTCACCCAGTGTCTCGACTTCCTCGAAGCCAACCGTGCGCTGGCGCCGTCCTTCGTGCTCGAGTTCAAGCAGGCGACCTTCCGCAATCTCGGCCCGGTCGAAAGCGAGAACCTCGCGGCGCTGTCGCAACGCGGCTACCGGTTCTCGATCGACCATGTCAGCGACCTTCGCCTCGAACCGCGCGAGCTCGCCGATCGCGGCGTCCGCTTCATCAAGGTGCCCGCCGCCTTGCTGCTCGACGCCAGGCAGAGCGCGGCGACCGATATCCATCCTTCCGATCTCTCCGACCTGCTCGGCCGCTTCGGCATCGACCTGATCGCCGAACGGATCGAGGGCGAGCGCTCGGTGGTCGATCTGCTCGACTACGATGTCCGGTTCGGCCAGGGTTTCCTGTTCGCGCCGCCGCGGCCGTTGCGGCCGGAAGGGGCATCTGCTACCGCCGAGGCTCCGCAGGCCAACCCCCAGGACCTTAATGGCGCCGGCACTTCAGCATCTGTCTCCAGTCCCGCAGCTCCGCAGCGCACAACCGGCAGCGCCGCGCTGGCGCGCCGCGCGCTCGGTCCGACCTGACCAACGGATCGCATCATGACTTCGCTGCGTTTCGTGGAGCGGCTGCGCGACCTCACCGGCGATGTCGACGTCGTGCTCTCGGACATCTGGGGCGTCGTGCACAACGGGCTCGAATCCTTTCCCGAGGCCTGCGAGGCACTGCACACATTCCGCCAGCGCGGCGGCACCGTCATCCTGATCACCAACGCGCCGCGTCCGGCCGATTCCGTGCAGCGCCAGCTGCGCAAGCTCGGCGTCGCCGACGAGACCTATGACGCGATCGTCTCCTCGGGCGACCTGACGCGGCACTTCGTGGCCGACCATCCCGGCCAGAAGATCTTCTGGATCGGGCCGGAGCGCGACAGCTCGATCCACCGCGGCCTCGACGCCACCATGGTGCCGCTGGAGCAGGCCGACTACATCATCTGCACCGGCCTGTTCGACGACGAGACCGAATCCGCCGAGGATTATCGCGACACGCTGCTCAAGGCGCTCGCGCGCAAGCTCACGCTGGTCTGCGCCAACCCCGATATCGTGGTCGAGCGCGGCGACCGGCTGATCTACTGCGCCGGCGCGGTCGCCGAGCTGTATCGCGAGCTCGGCGGCGAGGTGATCTTCTACGGCAAGCCGCACCGGCCGATCTATGAGCGCGCCATGGCGCTGGCCACTGAGCGCCGCGGGCGTCCGACCGAGCTCAGCCGCGTGCTCGCGATCGGCGATTCCGTGCGCACCGACCTGACCGGCGCCCATAACTTCGGCATCGACCTGTTGTTCGTCACCCGCGGCATCCATTCGGAAGAGTTCGAGGGCATCGAGCAGCTCGATCCGGCATCGGTGAAAGAATTGTTCGGCCATCCGCCGCGCGCGCTGATGCGCGAGCTGAAGTGGTAGCGGCGAGCTCTCTGCGCCCCCTCTCCCCGTCCTTAACGGGGTGAGGGGCTGCTTCCGCGAGTAACGAACGCGGTTAGATCGGTACCCCCTCACCCGGATCGCATTTCGCTCCGCTGCATGCGACATAGCCGAAGCTCTGCTTCGGCGTGCTTTAGTGACGGCCGCCGCAGCGGCCTATGCCTCTCCCCGCAAGCGGGGCGAGGTGAAGGGGCGCGCTGCCCAAAATATCGAAAACAACCCCATGCAAAGTAGCCCACGGCGCCGGGTGTTCGACCCGTCGCCTTGACACGTCGGGCAACTCAGAGCTATATTTCTAATATTCCGAAATCACGCGTGCGTCCGCTCGCCTTACTTTCAACCCCAAAGACGCAAATGCCCGGGACAAGCCCGGGCATGACGTGAATTCAGTCGATGCGATGGACGAGCGTCTTACGCCGTCGCCATGTCCGGGAAGACCGCCTCGATCTTGGTCTTCAGCGTGGCGGCGTTGAACGGCTTGACGATGTAGTTGTTCACGCCGGCCTTCTTGGCCGCGATCACGTTCTCGGTCTTCGATTCCGCCGTGATCATGATGAAGGGCGTGGTCGCGAGATTGGGATCGGCGCGGACTTCCTTGAGCAGGTCGTAGCCGGTCATCGGCTCCATGTTCCAGTCGGAAATCACCAGGCCGTATTTCTTGCCGCGCATCTTGTTGAGCGCCGCGGAGCCGTCGGAGGCATCGTCGATGTTCTCGAATCCAAGCTGCTTGAGAAGATTCCGGATGATGCGGATCATGGTGCTGTAATCATCAACCACCAGAACCGGCATGGACAAATCAACCGCCATCTTTCCCCCCAAAACCACTGACGCAACTTGGCTTCTGCACAAACGCAGCTTTCCGCCAACGACTAACAGCAGGCGTTAAACAGCGCGTTAACCGGCTGAATCCGGATTGTTACGGATTTGACGCGATTTTCGCTACGCTTGACTTCCACGCCGCCGCCGCGTCACGGTCCGGCGCGCAACAATCATGCTTAAGAATCCTTGAAGAATCCCTGACATGAGCACCGGCTTTACCGTTATCCGCGACAACACCCCCGAAAGCGCCATTCCGAAGGGCGCCGTGGTCGCGATGGGAAATTTCGACGGCGTCCATCTCGGTCACCGCGCCGTGATCGGCGCGGCGCTCGCGATGGGCAAGACGCACGGCGTGCCCGCGCTCGCCGTGACCTTCGAGCCGCATCCGCGCAGCTTCTTCAGCCCGAACACCCCGCAATTCCGTCTCACGGACGAGACCAACAAGCTGCGGCTTCTCGCAGCCACCGGGCTCGCGGGTGCCGTCGTCATGACCTTCGACAAGGCGCGCGCCGGGACCACGGCACAGGATTTCATCCACCATGACCTGATCGAGAGGCTCGGCATCAGCGGCATCGCGGTCGGCTACGACTTCCATTTCGGCAAGGGCCGGGTCGGCTCGCCGAGCCTGCTGGTCAGCGAAGCACCGCGGCTCGGCATCGAGGTCGATGTGCAGGCGCATGTCGACATCGAGGAGCGCCCGGTTTCCTCCAGCGCCATCCGCATGGCGCTCGCCGAAGGCCAGGTCGACGAAGCCACCATGATGCTGGGCGGACCGTGGTTCGTCACCGGCAAGGTGATCCATGGCGAGAAGCGCGGCCGCGACCTCGGCTACCCCACCGCCAACATCCGCCTCGACAAGCATTGCGGCCTCAAGCACGGCATCTATGCGGTGCGGGTCGGCAAGGCGCAGGGCAACGACAAGGTGCGGTTCGATGGCGTCGCCAGCTTCGGCCGCCGCCCGACCTTCGACAACGGCGCGCCGCTGCTCGAGGTGTTCCTGTTCGACTTCAAGGGCGATCTGTACGACACGGTCCTTGATGTCGCATTCATCGGTTTCATTCGCGAAGAGCTGAAATTCGACACCATCGAGGCGTTGATACGCCAGATGGATGACGACAGCGCCAAGGCGCGCGCGCACCTCGCCGCCGCGCCCGACGCGTTCCCGCAGCTCGGAGTGATTGGTTGAAGACAGAGAAAGAGAAAATGCTGGCGGGCGAGCTGTATCGCCCGGATGCGGAGCTTGCCGCCGACCATACCGCGGCGGAACACTGGATGGCGCGCTACAATGCGGCAGGCGCATCCTCCGCGGGCGAGTTGCACGCGTTGCTCTCCGAACGCTTCCGGAAGGTCGGCAAGGCCGCCGTGATCCGCCCGCCGTTCTTCTGCGACTACGGCAGCAATATCAGCCTCGGCGACGGCGTGTTCCTCAACTTCAACTGCGTGATCCTCGACGTCGTCACGGTCGTGATCGGCGATCGCACCCAGATCGGGCCCGCGGTGCAGATCTATACCGCCGACCACCCGCGCGATGCCGAAACCCGGCGCGCCGGGCTGGAATTCGGGCGCCCGATCCGGATCGGCAGCGACGTCTGGATCGGCGGGGGCGCCATCATCCTCCCCGGCGTCACCATCGGCGACGGCGCCCTGGTCGGGGCCGGCAGCGTGGTGACGCGGGACGTCGCCTCAGGGACGATCGTAGCCGGAAATCCGGCCCGGCCGCGCGCCAGTTAGTGACGGTGAGAGATAGAACAAGCAATCTCCCCACCCCCGTCGTCCTGGCGAAAGCCAGGACCCATTTCCACTGAATTTGGCCGGGAGCGGGATGGTGGCCCCAGCACCGCAACAACATGCCCTTGGGGTAATGAGTCCTGGCTTTCGCCAGGACGACGTTGAATGTCTTGTGCGCCCAGTGGGCGGCGGCTCCCTCGGAACAGTCCGCCGGCATGGGGGCTTTGCGATTTCCCCGCTTGGCTGCTATGGAAACCCGATGTTTTCGCGGCGCATCATACCGATTAGCGGCCCGGCTTCCGCCTGAGCCTGAAGGCTCGGCGCAAGACCGGGATTTTCGCCGTTTTCACCCGCGATTGACCGCGTATCCGCGCCCGCACCTGCCAAATCAGAGCTTTCATGTCCGACAAGCCGCAAAAGACCGACGCCAACGACTATTCCAAGACCCTTTATCTGCCGCAGACGGAATTCCCGATGCGCGCCGGCCTGCCCCAGCGCGAGCCGGAACTCCTGAAATACTGGAGCGACATCGGCCTCTACGACAAGCTCCGCCGGGAAGCCGAGGGCCGCGCCAAATTCGTGCTGCATGACGGCCCGCCCTACGCCAACGGCAACATCCACATCGGACACGCGCTGAACAAGATCCTCAAGGACGTCGTGACCAAGAGCCAGCAGATGCTCGGCTTCGACTCCAACTACGTGCCGGGCTGGGACTGCCACGGCCTGCCGATCGAATGGAAGATCGAGGAGGAGAACTACCGCTCCAAGGGCAAGCAGAAGCCCGACTTCCGCGATTCCGCCGCGATGGTCGCGTTCCGCCGGGAATGCCGCGCCTATGCGACGCACTGGATCAACGTGCAGCGCGAGGAGTTCAAGCGGCTCGGCATCATCGGCGACTGGGACCATCCCTATCAGACCATGAGCTATCCGGCCGAGGCGCAGATCGCCCGCGAGCTGATGAAGTTCGCCGCCAACGGCACGCTCTATCGCGGCTCCAAGCCCGTGATGTGGAGCGTGGTCGAGAAGACTGCGCTCGCCGAAGCCGAGGTCGAATACGAGGACTACACCTCCGACATGGTGTGGGTGAAATTCCCGGTCACCTCACCGGCGCATGGTGCGCTGGCCAATGCCTCGGTGGTGATCTGGACCACCACGCCATGGACGCTGCCAGGCAACCGCGCAATCTCGTTCTCGCCGAAGATCGCCTATGGCCTCTACAGGGTGACGGATGCGCCCGCGGACAATTGGGCGAAGACCGGTGATCTCCTGATCCTGGCCGATGCGCTCGCCGCCGAGGTGTTCAAGCAGGCGCGCGTGACGTCCTATGAGAAGGTCCGCGATATTCCCGGCGACACGCTGGATGCCGTGGAATGCGCTCATCCGTTGAAGGGCTTTGGCGGCGGCTACGAATTCACCGTGCCGCTGCTCGACGGCGAGCATGTCACCGACGACACCGGTACCGGCTTCGTGCACACCGCGCCGAGCCACGGCCGCGAGGACTTCGATGTCTGGACGGCCAACACCCGCGAGCTCGATGCGCGCGGCATCCCGACTGCGATCCCCTACACCGTCGACGAGAACGGCGCCTACACCGCGCAGGCGCCGGGCTTCACCGGCAAGCGTGTGCTCAACGACAAGGGCGAGAAGGGCGACGCCAACGAGGCCGTGATCAAGGCGCTGATCGAGGCCGGCAGACTGCTGGCGCGCGGCCGCCTCAAGCATCAATATCCGCATTCCTGGCGTTCCAAGAAGCCGGTGATCTTCCGCAACACGCCGCAATGGTTCATCGCGATGGACAAGCCCATCGTGGAGCACGGCCATGCGAAGAAGGGCGACACGCTGCGCGCCCGCGCGCTGCACGCGATCTCGGTCACGCAATGGGTGCCGCCGGCCGGCGAGAACCGCATCAACGGCATGATCGCCAACCGCCCGGACTGGGTGATCTCGCGCCAGCGCGCCTGGGGCGTGCCGATCGCCGTGTTCGTGCGCGAGAACGCCGACGGCTCGGCCGAGATCCTGCAGGACGAGGTCGTCAACCAGCGCATCACCGAGGCGTTCATGGAGGAAGGCGCCGACGCCTGGTACATGGACGGCGCCCGCGAGCGCTTCCTTGGGGAGCGGGCGTCCGAGAACTGGAAGAAGGTCGACGACATCTGCGACGTCTGGTTCGATTCCGGCTCCACGCACGCCTTCGTGCTGGAAGACCGCCAGAACTTCCCGCAGCTCGGCAACATCGTCCGCAAGGTCGATGGCGGCAATGACACCGTGATGTATCTCGAAGGCAGTGACCAGCATCGCGGCTGGTTCCACTCGTCGCTGCTGGAAAGCGCCGGCACCCGCGGGCGCGCGCCGTACGACATCGTGCTGACCCACGGCTTCACGCTCGATGAGAACGGCCGCAAGATGTCGAAGTCGCTCGGCAACACGGTCGATCCGCAGAAGGTGATCAAGGATTCCGGTGCAGATATCCTGCGCCTGTGGGTCTGCGCCACCGACTATGCCGACGACCAGCGCATCGGCCCGGAGATCCTGAAGAACACCATCGAGACCTATCGCAAGCTGCGGAACTCGATCCGCTGGATGCTCGGCACGCTGCACCACTTCAAGCCGAGCGAGAAGGTCGCCTTTGCCGAGATGCCCGAGCTCGAGCGGCTGATGCTGCACGAACTGGCCGGCCACACCGAGACCATCCGCAAGGCCTATGCCGCGTTCGACTACAAGACCGTGGTCGCCACGCTCGCAGCCTTCATGAACTCCGAGCTGTCGGCGTTCTACTTCGACATCCGCAAGGACACGCTGTATTGCGATCCGCCGTCCTCGGTGGCGCGCAAGGCGGCGCTGACCACGATCGACTTGCTCTGCGACGCGATCCTGAAATGGCTGGCTCCGATCCTCAGCTTCACCACCGACGAGGCCTGGCGGATGTACCGGCCGAACGCCGAGCCTTCGGTGCATCTCACGCTGTTCCCCGAAGGTCTCGAGCAGTTCCGCGACGACGCCCTCGCCGCGAAGTGGGAGACGATCCGTAACGTCCGCCGCGTCGTCACCGGTGCGCTCGAGCTCGAACGCGCCGCCAAGCGGATCGGCTCGTCGCTCGAGGCCTCGCCGGTGATCTACGTCGCCGACCGCGCGATGCTGGCAACGCTGTTCGACATCGATCTCGCCGAGGTCTGCATCACCTCGAACTACGAGGTGCGCGAGGGCGAGGCGCCGGCTAATGCCTTCCGCCTCGACGCGGTACCCGGCGTTGCCGTGGTGGTCGAGAAGGCGGTCGGCACGAAGTGCGCCCGGTCGTGGAAGATCCTCCCCGATATCGGCGCGGATCCCGAGTATCCCGACGTCTCGCCGCGCGACGCGCAGGCGCTGCGCGAATGGAAGGCGCTGGGGGTCAGCGCCTAACGTCCGCCGTCGTCCCTGCGAAAGCAGGGACCCATAACCACCGCTGCCTGGAATGGACTGAGGTTGATGACTCCGAGTCATTCAAGCAACACCCGACACAGGGTATGGGTCCCTGCTTTCGCAGGGACGACACCTTTGGTGGGCTGGCAATGACCCCTCCGGTTCGCGCCGGTGTGCTGGCGGCGGTCATTACCCTGATTGCCGACCAGGCCTCCAAGCTCTGGCTGCTCCATGTCCTCGACATCGTGCATCACGCCCCGGTGCAGGTGACGCCGTTCTTCGACCTGGTGCTGGCCTGGAATCCGGGCATCAGCTTCGGCTGGTTCCAGAGCGAGACCCCGGCGGCCCAGATCCTGCTGATGGTGGTCAAGGCTGCCGCCGTGATCGCGCTGGCGATCTGGATGGCGCGCTCCCGGACCTGGCTTGCGACAGTTTCGCTCGGCCTGATCATCGGCGGTGCCGTCGGCAACGGCATCGACCGCTTCGCCTATGGCGCGGTGGTCGATTTTGCCCTGTTTCATGTCGAGATCGGTGGAAAAACCTTCAATTGGTACATCTTCAACCTCGCCGACGTGGCGATCGTTGCTGGCGTGGCGGCCCTATTGTATGATTCCGTCATGGGGACCCCCGCCGTAAAAGCGCCCTGATCCCGGCCGATACGAGCCGGTCGGCGCGGTTGACCTGCACCCAGCGGAACTGCGCGCTAAGCCAGTGATCGCCTTGGCGAATTTTGAGATGGGAATAGCGCGATGCGCAACACCAAAGCCCGCGGTTACCTGATCGAGACGTCCCGGCTGCAGCTGATGCGCGGCCTGCATCTGGCATTCGTCGCGGCCGGAATCGGCCTGGTCATGACGGCCGGCCCGGTGCGTGCCGGCGACGATGACGATGACGGCGATGACGGGCTGACCTTCGAAGAACGGATCGTCGACAATCTGATGACCGGTCTCGGCGCCAAGAGCGCGGCCAGCAAGGGCATCGACTACCGCGAGCGCTCGCCGCTGGTGGTGCCGCCCAAGCTCGACCTGCCCCCGCCCTCCTCGGCCGCCCAGGTCAACGCACCGAACTGGCCGAAAGACCCTGATATCGCCGCGCGCAAGGCCGCGGTCGCGGCGCGCAAGAAGGAAGTGAAGAAGGAGCCGTGGCAGTCGGCAGTGGCGTTGACACCGGCCGAGATCGAGGCGGGCCGCAAGCAGCAGACCGCCACCGACGGCCGGAAGGAGCCGCTGGAGCCCGGCGCCACCACTAATCCGTCGCTGATGCCGAATCAACTCGGTTACACCGGCGGTCTGCTCGGCATGTTCAAGGGGAACAGCAGCGAGTCCAAGCCGTTCAAGGGCGAGCCGACGCGCGAGTCCCTGACCGAGCCGCCGCCGGGCTACCAGACGCCGTCCACGGGCTTTGCCTATGGCACAGGACCGATGCAGCCGGTGGGAAAAGAGGGCCAGTATGACGTCATGACCGGAAAACCGGTGCAGTGATCGCTTGGCGTGACCTGTTGCCGTGACCTCTTGGCGTGATCGCTTGGCGATATCTCCTGGTGCGATCTCTTGGCGCGATCTTTTGGCCTCCGCGGGCGAAGGCTGACATGAGCAAAGCTTAATGCGGGGAGACCTGCGTCTCTCCGGTTCGTGACGACGGGCACGGGCGCGGACCGTGTACGATGGCCTGCTTTCACGCCCCGGCCGTATGTCCGGGCTTTCATAAGGACCGTGATGCGCTCTCGCTCGATTGCCCTGTTCGCTGCCGCATTTGTTTCAACAATCCCGCTGACGGGCGCCAGCCTCCGCGCCCAGACCACCGTCACCTCGGAACGCCCCGCCAGCTTCACGCTCGACAACGGCCTGCAGGTCGTGGTGATCCCCGATCACCGCACGCCAGTCGTCACGCAGATGATCTGGTACAAGGTGGGCTCAGCCGACGAGACGCCCGGCAAATCGGGCCTTGCGCATTTCCTCGAGCATCTGATGTTCAAGGGGACCGCCAAGCACCCGGCCGGCGAGTTCTCGCAGACCGTGCTGCGCGTCGGCGGCAACGAGAACGCCTTCACCTCCAGCGACTACACCGGCTACTTCCAGCGCGTGCCGCGCGAGCAGCTGCCCACCATGATGGAGTTCGAGGCCGATCGCATGACCGGCCTGATCCTCAAGGACGAGAACGTGCTGCCGGAGCGCGACGTCGTGCTCGAGGAGTTCAACATGCGGGTTGCCAACAACCCGGATGCCCGGCTCACCGAGCAGATCATGGCCGCGCTCTATCTCAACCATCCCTATGGCCGGCCGGTGATCGGCTGGCACCAGGAGATCGAGAAGCTCGACCGCGAGGATGCGCTCGCCTTCTACCGGCGCTTCTATGCGCCGAACAACGCGATCCTGGTCATCGCCGGCGACGTCGACGCCAAGGATATCCGCCCGCTGGTCGAGAAGAATTTCGGCCCGATCCCGGCGCAACGTGCGATCTCCGAGAAGCGCGCCCGGCCGCAGGAGCCGACGCCGGCCGCACCACGCACCGTGACGCTGTCGGATCCGCGTGTCGAGCAGCCGAGCTTGCGGCGCTCTTACCTGGTGCCATCGGCGACAACCGGGGCGGCAGGCGAGAGCCAGGCGCTCGATGTGCTCGCGCAATTGATGGGCGGCGGCGCCAATTCCTATCTCTACCGCGCGCTGGTGATCGACAAGGGCCTCGCAATCTCAGCCGGCGCCGGCTACCAGGGCACCGCGCTCGATCCGTCGCAATTCTCGATCTCGGTGACGCCGAAGCCGGGCGTCGAGTTCGCGCAGATCGAGGACGCGATCGACAAGGTGATCGCCGACCTCGCGCAGAACCCCGCGCGCGCCGAGGATCTCGAGCGGGTCAAGACCCAGCTCATCGCGGAAGCGATCTACGCCCAGGACAATCAGGCGACGCTGGCGCGCTGGTATGGCGGCGCGCTGACCACCGGGCTCAGCATCGACGACATCAGAAGCTGGCCGGATCGGATTCGCGCCGTCACCGCCGAGCAGGTGCGCACTACTGCCGCCACCTGGCTCGACAAGAAGCGATCGGTCACCGGCTATCTGATCAAGGATACTGCGCCGAAACGCGAGGAGAAGCGCTCGTGACCTATTCCCTCACCCGCCGCGCGGCGCTGATCGGCGGCGCCTGCGCCGCGCTGCTGACATTGTCGTCGGTCCCCTCGCAGGCCGCGGCCAAGATCCAGCGGCTGGTGTCGCCCGGCGGCATCGAGGCGTGGTTCGTGCAGGATGCGACCGTGCCGCTGATCGCGATGGAATATTCCTTCAGCGGCGGCGCCAGCCAGGATCCGCCCGGCAAGCCCGGCGTCGGCAATCTGGTCGCCGACCTGCTCGACGAGGGCTCCGGCGATCTCGATTCCAAGACCTATCATGAGCGGCTCGAGCGCCGCGCCATCGAGCTGAGCTTCGCAGCGAACCGCGATCAGTTCCGTGGCTCGCTGCGCATGCTCAAGGACAACAAGGACGAAGCCTACGACCTGCTGCGGATGGCGCTGACCTCGCCGCACTTCGAGGCCAAGGACGTCGAGCGCATCCGCGCCCAGGTGATCTCGAACCTGCGCCTCGAATCGACCAATCCGTCGTCGCTGGCCGGCCGCAAGTTCCTCGAGCTCGCATTCGGCGATCATCCCTATGCCAGGACGGCCACCGGTACGATGGAGAGCGTGCCGACGATCGAGATCTCAGATCTGAAGGAGTATACCCGCCGCATCGTCGCCAGGGACACGCTGCGCATCGCCGTGGTCGGCGACGTCGACCCGGAGACGCTCGGCAAGCTGCTCGACAAGACCTTTGGCAGCCTGCCGGCGAAGGCCGAATTGACGCCGATTACCGACGTCGTGGCGACCAAGCCGCCGCAGCGCGCCTTTGTCCCGCTCGACGTGCCGCAGACCGTCGTCACCTTCGGCGGCCCCGGCATCAACCGGCATGACCCGGACTTCATGGCCGCCTATGTGGTGAACCACATTCTCGGCGGCGGCGGGCTGTCGTCGCGGCTCTACAAGGAAGTGCGCGAGAAGCGCGGGCTGGCCTATTCGATCTACGAATCGCTGCTGTGGATGGACCACTCCGCACTGTTCATCGGCAACACCGGCACCCGCGCCGACCGCGCCGGCCAGACCGTCGATGCGATCGATGCGGAAATCCGCCGCATCGCCGAGGACGGTCCGACGCAGCAGGAGCTCGACGAGGCGAAGTCCTATCTGAAGGGCTCGCAGATGCTGGCGCTCGACGCCTCCTCCAAGCTCGCGCAGGCGATGCTGCAATACCAGCTCGACAAGCTGCCGATCGACTACATCGAGAAGCGCAATGCCATCGTCGATGCGGTGACGCTCGACGACGCCAAGCGGGTCGCCAGGAAGCTCTGGGGCAACGGCCTGCTCACCGTGATCGTCGGCCGCGCCCCGCAAGCCGCCGCGCAACCGGCGTCGGCGCCGCCGAAGGCGGACTGACGCGGTTCGGGGCGCATTCGCTTCCTCATACGCACCACCGTTGCGGCCACCCCTCTCCCCACCCTCCCCCGCAAGGGGGGAGGGAGCCTGAGAGGCGTGCTCACCTTACGGCGTGTCACAACTGGCGCGGATACTTCGATTGGTGCAACGCTTCGATCGTCAGGGACGCACAAACGGATGGGCTCCC
>NZ_VKHP01000221.1 GCF_010811875.1 Bradyrhizobium uaiense | reverse complement strand
CTTTGTAGGTTGGCATGCTGATCTCCCGGCTGGCTCGCGGTCGCATTCACGACTGATGCTGCGCAGCGTGTCCTTGGGTTTGTTGGAACGGACCTTATCCGGTTCGGCGGGTCCGCGGCAGGTCCTAGCGAGACTTAATCGCGATGAGATTGGGTTGAATCGTCATCGCGCTTTAGCCCTTTGTTTGAGCGTGATCTTTTCGGAAAACCGCTTCGCACTTTTCCGGATCATGCTTACGATTGCGACGTTGCGCCGCTCTGCTTCATCAACTCCTCGCCCATCATCCGATGCAGCAGGTTGATCGCCTTGAGCGGACGCACCATCACCTTGAAATGCGTGATCCGGCCGTCACCATCGAACGTGATGATGTCGACACCGTTGAGCTTGATGCCGTCGATCTCGTTCTCGAACTCGAGCACCGCGCCGGTGTCGTTGCGCCATTCGCCGAGATATTTGAAGGTCGGGCCGCCCAGCACCTTGGCGGCGCTGGTCAGATATTTGAAGGTGATGTCGCGGCCGCGCTGCGGCGTGTGCACGACGGGACTTTCGAACACCGCGTCGGGATGCAGCAGATCCCACAGAGCGGCGGTGTCGTGGGACTTCATGTAGGCGTACCACTTGTCGAGGCCCGGCTTGCTCATTCGGACGTCTCCTGCAGCGGGTTTAAGAAGCCTGAACATCGGCCGCGCGCGACAAGGCCGCACGCCGATCTCCATATGCATATTGACGCATATGCACAGTAACGCATAAAGTCAAGCGAACTTAGGAATGGCCGATTTGGGAACTGAGATGGAGGTGGGCGTTGGCACTCGGTGACGCAATCCTCGCCTGCCTCACGGAGCGTCCGATGACGGGCTATGAGCTCGCCAAGACGTTCGATGCCTCGATCGGCTTCTTCTGGAAGGCCGACCATCAGCAAATCTACCGCGAGCTCTCCCGGCTGCGCGACAAGGGGCATGTCCAGGGCCGCGAGGTGGTGCAATCCGGCAAGCCCAACAAGCTGGTCTATACGCTGACGGCCGAGGGCCGCGCCGCGCTGAAGCACTGGGCGGCGCGGCCGAGCGTTCCGCCCTCGATCAAGGACGATTTGCTGGTCCGGCTCTACGCACTCGAGTGTGTCGACATCGAACCGCTGCGCACCGACCTGATGGCGCGGCTGGAGCATCACCGCGATCGCTATGAGCGCTACGAGCGTCTGCTCAACAAGCGCTTTCCCGACGGCACCGCGCCGCCGGCCGATGTCGGCAAGATGCTCGGGCTTCGCATCGGGATGCGCCATGAGCGCGTCGTGGTGGAATGGTGCGAGGAAGCGCTCGACGCGATCTCGGCGATTTCGGGTCGCGGCAATGTGCTGTCGCTCGACGACGGCAAGCGCGAAGGCAACGGCTAGCAACAAACTCCCAACCTCCCCTTGAAAAGGGGAGGTCGCTTTGCTCGCAGAGCAAAGCGGGTGCGGATCATGTCTCTCCACTGGCAGCGGCGTCCGTGGCAGACCCCCATCCCGACCTTCCCCCTTTCAGGGGGAAGGCGAAAAGCGCCTCTTGCTTCGTCATCCGAGCAACAAGCAAAGCGATGTCCTGATCCGGCGCAACAGGTTCCCGGATTCCCTAACTTTAAGGCCCGCCGACCGCATTCCTTAACCCGTTATTTACCGTGACGGGAAAAAGTCAGCAGCTGAAGCAGACGACCAGCGCAGAATTCGATTGTCTCTTAACGGGAATGCGCGGGGAGGCTGCGGGCGCAGAGTATGGCGCCGGAGTCGGGACCGGACGGAATCATGAATTCGCGCGTATCGTGGAGTGTTGACGGCATCGATCCCTCCGTCCGCGACAGGGCCGAAGCGGCTGCGCGCCGCGCCGGCATGTCGCTGAACGACTGGCTCAATTCCACGGTCGGCGAACCGAGCCCGCCGGATTGGCGCATGGCGTCCGAGCAACGCCAGCCGATGCCGAGCCGGGAAAGCCGCGAGGTCGCGGATATCCACCAGCGGCTCGACGCCATCACCCGCCAGATCGAACAGATTGCAAAACCTTTGTCGCGCGCTGAAGCCGTGCGCGCCGAAGTGCCACGCGGCCAGCCCGCCGTCGCACGGCAATTGAACGAGGCGATTTCGCGCCTCGATGCGCGGCTGTCGCAGATTTCGCGGCCGCAGCCCGTGCGTGAGCCGCAGCCCCAGCCTCAGCCGATGCGTGAAGCGCAGATGCAGCGGGAGCCGCAGATGCAGGACCGGCAACTGGAGGAAAGGCTGCGCCAGGCGGAAGCCGTCGAGCGCGCTGCCGCGCAAGTCTACCGCCCCTCGCCGCCGCTGAGCCCGGCGTCGTTCGATTCCGCGATCGCGGAAATCGCCGCGCGCCAGAACGAACTCGACGGCCCCGCGCCCCGGCAGATGCCGCCGCGCAATGCACCGCCGATGCAGCAATCGGCGCCGCCGATGGCTGCCTATGCGCCGCCGCCCGCGGCACCTGTCGGGCCGGACTTCTCCTCGCTCGAGCGTCATCTGCTCAAGATCACGAGCCAGATCGAGGCGCTGCAGCGGCCCGACCATATCGAGCAATCGATCGCGGCCTTCCGCGGCGAGCTTGCCGAAATCCGCCAGGCCATCACCGAGGCGATGCCGCTGCGCGCGATCGAATCGATCGAGAACGAAATCCGCTCGCTGCATCACCGGATCGACGAGATTCGCCACGAGGGCAGCAACGGCCAGGGCCAGGCGATCGCCGGCATCGAACGCGCGCTGTCGGAAATCCGCGAGGCGCTGCGCACGCTGACGCCCGCCGAGCAGCTCACCGGCTACGACGAGGCGATCCGCAATCTCGGCGCCAAGCTCGACATGATCCTGCGCGCCAACGACGATCCGTCGACGGTGCATCAGCTCGAGAGCGCGATCGCAGCGCTGCGCGCCATCGTCTCCAATGTCGCCTCCAACGACGCGCTGCTGCAGCTGTCCGGCGACGTGCATGCGCTGTCGGTGAAAGTCGACCAGCTGTCGCAGATGTCGCGCGGCGATTCCTACGGCGACGCCTTCGCCGGGATCGAGCAGCGCATTGCCGCGCTGGCCTCGTCGCTGGAAAGCCGCGAACGGCCGGCCGGCCATGACAATACCGACGCCATCGAGGGCGCCCTGCGCTCGCTGTCGGAGCGGATCGACCGGCTACAGGTCGGCAACGACAGCTCGTCGGCATTCACCCATCTTGAACAGCGAGTCTCCTATCTGCTCGAGCGCCTGGAGTCCGCCGACCAGCGCTCCGGCAATCTCGGCCGGGTCGAGGAAGGGCTGCATGACATCATGCGGCACCTCGAGGCGCAGCACGCCCACATCGCCTCGCTCGCCGACGCCACTCGCAACAACGTCAACACCTCCTCGCCGCAGCCAATGATGGACAGCGGCATCGTCGACATGGTGAAGCGCGAACTGTCCGACATCCGCTTCAGCCAGTCGGAGACCGATCGCCGCACCCAGGATTCGCTGGAGACCGTTCACAACACGCTCGGCCACGTCGTCGATCGTCTCGCGATGATCGAGAACGATCTGCGCACGGAGCGCAGCGCGCCGCCGCCGGCTCCGCCCGCCCCCGCGCCGGCCGAACCGCGGATGGACGCACCGCGGATGGAGATGCCGCGCGCGGCGATGCCGCAGCCGATCGCGCAGCCCAGGCCCGAATCGTACCAGCCTGAATCGTACCGGCCCGAATTGCCCAATCCTGCGCAGGCGCAGGAGCACTTCATGTCCGCGCCGCGCGAATTCCATGCCGCGCAGCCGGTCGAGACCGCGCCGCCGCCGCTGCCGCCGCGCGCGATCAGCGAGATCCTCGAACCGCATGCGGCGTCCGCGCGCGCTGCGATCGCGCCGGAACTGCCGCCGGATCATCCGCTCGAGCCGGGTACGCGCCCCTCGGGCCGCGTGTCGTCACCGTCGGAGCGGATCGCGGACTCCGAGCGCGCGATCTCTGACCTTCCCGCCGGCAAGAAGGAGCCGGTCTCGACGTCGAGCTTCATCGCCGCCGCGCGCCGCGCCGCGCAGGCCGCAGCCGCGCAACCGGTCAACGAGAAGGCGGCGCGTGCAGCGAGCAAGGCCGCAGCCAAGGCCAAGGAGAAGGCCGACAAGGCCGCGAAGGCCGCCGCCGCCAAGGCCGGTGCGCCCGCGGCCTGCGCTTCGGCGACCGGCGCGCCGGAGGCGCAGCCTTCGACCATCACCTCCAAGATCCGTTCGCTGCTGGTCGGCGCGAGCGTGGTCGTGATCCTGCTCTCGACAGCCAAAATGGCGATGAACCTGCTCGACACCAGCTCTGCGCCGCAGGCGCCGGCGATCGAGCACAACGAACCTGCAGCGCCCTCTGCGCAGCCGCCGGTCGAGACACCAGCACCGGCGGCGCCGTCCAGTGCGCCCGGGCCGTCAGTGCCCGGACCGTCGATGACCTCGCCGACTCCGCTCGGCCGCCAGTCCAACAACAGCCCGGCGCCGAACACGCTCGACAGCGCGCAGGTGACGATCCCTCAGGCGTCCGCGCCCGCCATGGCGCCGGAGCCGGCCGCGGCGCCACCGGTCGCCCCCAGTAGCGATATCACCGGCACGATTCCGACCGCGCCGCCGCTCGGCGGCAAGCTCGGCACGATCCAGATTCCGGCGGGCGAAAAGCTGCCCGACGCGATCGGCGGTCCGGCGCTGCGCACCGCCGCAATCAAGGGCGATGCGGCCGCGGCCTATGAGGTCGGCGTCCGCTTTGCCGAGGGCAAGGGCGTGCCCGCCAATGTCGACGAGGCCGCCAAATGGTATGGCCGCGCGGCGCAGGCCGGCGTGGTGCCGGCGATGTTCCGGCTCGGCACCTTCTACGAGAAGGGCCTCAGCGTGAAACGCGACTTCGATGTGGCGCGGCGCTATTACATGCAGGCGGCCGAGCGCGGCAACGCCAAGGCGATGCATAATCTCGCAGTGCTCGACGCCGACGGCGGCGGCAAGGGCGCCGACTACAGGAGTGCCGCGCAGTGGTTCCGCAAGGCGGGCGATCGCGGCGTCGCCGACAGCCAGGTCAACCTCGGCATTCTCTATGCGCGCGGTATCGGCGTCGAACAGAACCTCGCCGAGTCCTTCAAGTGGTTCAGCCTCGCGGCCGCGCAGGGCGACGCCGACGCCGGCCACAAGCGCGACGATATCGCCAAGCGGCTCGACCCGCAGTCGCTGGCCGCGGCGAAGCTTGCGATCCAGACCTTTACCCCCGAGCCGCAGCCGAGCGATGCGGTCAACGTGCCGGTCCCGGCCGGCGGCTGGGACGGCGCCGCTACGCAGCCCGCGGCGGCGAAGTCGGTCAAGCCGGCGAAGCGGACCGCGGCACTGGCCGCCCCAGCTCACTAAGGCAACAATAAGTGCGGCGCCTTGACGGCGCCGCTGTCCTGTACCTCAGCCCTTCTGCCGTGTAGACAGGCGCGCAGTCCCGCGCCGATTGCGCACGTGCTCCGGAGGGTCAGGCTTGTCCGTCGACGATCGTCAGGATGATGGAACGGGCCACCGTTCGTCGCCGACCGGTCCCCGCGTCGCGCCGCCGCGCCAGACTCCATCCCCGTTTGCCGCGCGCGCTGAGGCTCGGCCTTCGCCTCCACCCCCGCCTCGGCAAGCGAACGTGGCATCGCCGACCCGCATTTTCCGGTTCTCGCTCCCGTCCATCATCATCTTCGTGCTGCTGCTCTCGAGCGTCGCCATTCAGGCCTACCGGGATCTATCGAGGCCCGGTGCCTGGGACTTCTGGCGCGAGACCTATATCGCCGCGAGCATGACGTCGGCGGTGATTTCCGATGTCGACCTCGACGGGTCGGGCCACGGAAGGCGGGCGCTCGCGATCAGCGGCAAGATCGGCTCGGCCAGCGCGAGCTGGTTCCGCGACCGGCTGAGCGAGGCGCGTCTCGCGCCAGGCGATGCGGTGCTGCTGTCGTCGCCGGGCGGCGCGCTGAACCAGGCCGCCATCATGGGCGAGGTGATCCGCACCCATGGGCTTGTCACGGCCGTCGCCACCGCCGACGCCGCGGGCAAGCTCCGCCCGGCGGCCTGCGCCAGCGCCTGCGTCCTGGTCTATGCCGGCGGCCTAACCCGCTATGGCGTCGCAGGCTCGCGGCTCGGCGTGCATCGCTTCACGACCAGCGCACCGGTCGGCGATCCCCTCGCCGAGGCGCAACGCATCCAGGGCATGGTGCTCGGCTACATGACGAAGATGGGCGTCTCCTCCGCGATCGTCGAGGCGATGTCACAGACCTCGGACATCCGCTGGCTGAGCCAAAAGGAAGCGCTGGCGCTGAACCTGATCACCAAGCCGGTCGACCAGCCCTGAGCCGACGCGGGCATCATTAATCTGAATTATCAACCACGTGCGCATCAGAGCGGCAGCCTGCGCCGAAAAATGCCGCCCGAGGCGGAATCTTTAGTCCCTCCTCCGGCCGATTTCGGTTATGCAAGAACGCGGCAATCGACCCGCGTTCGCCTGCATCTTGCGCGCCGACCGGATTCGTTCAGCCGGAGAATGCCCGACCAGAACGACATCACGCCGTGATGCGGCCTTGCGCCCCAGCGAGCGGCGAACCGACAAGAAGCGACGCGCGTGCAGCTCTACCTCCCGATCGCCGACATCCCGGTCAATGTCTTCCTCATCCTGGCGATGGGCGCGGCAGTTGGATTCGTCTCCGGCATGTTCGGGATCGGCGGCGGCTTCCTGATGACGCCGCTGCTGATCTTTGTCGGCATCGCGCCCGCGGTCGCGGTTGCTTCCGTTGCCAGCCACATCGCAGCTTCGTCGTTCTCCGGCGCGATCTCCTATTGGCGTCGGCGCGCGATCGACCCGCTGCTGGCGGCCGTGCTGCTGGTCGGAGGCACGCTCGGCACCGCGCTCGGGGTGTGGACCTTCACCTTCCTGCGCTCGCTCGGCCAGCTCGACCTGATGATCGCGCTGTCCTACGTCATCCTGCTGACGACGGTCGGCGGGCTGATGTTCTGGGAAGGCCTGCGCGCGATGTTGCGTGCCCGCGGCGGCCGCCCGGTGGCGCTGCGCAAGCCCGGCAGCCATGGCTGGATCCACGGCCTGCCGCTGAAGCTGCGCTTCAAGCGCTCCAAGATCTACCTCTCGGTCATCCCGGTGGTCGTGGTCGGGCTCGTGATCGGCTTCATCGGCGCCGTGATGGGCATCGGCGGCGGCTTCATCCTGGTGCCGCTGATGATCTATGTGCTGCGGGTGCCGACCTCGACCGTGATCGGCACCTCGATGGTGCTCACCCTCGTCACCATGGTGTTCGCCACCATGCTGCACGCGGTGACCAACCATCTGGTCGACGCCGTGCTGGCGCTGATCCTGATGATCGGCGGCGTCACCGGCGCGCAGTTTGGCGCCCGCGCCGGCCAGAAGATCCGCGGCGAGCATCTGCGCCTGCTGCTCGGCCTCCTGGTGCTCGCGGTCGGCATCCGCTTTGCCGTCGAGCTGGTGATCCGGCCGCAGGATCTCTACAGCATCCGCGAAACCGGCGGAGCCCCGCCATGAGGCTGCGCGCGCCGCTTGCGATCATCGGCCTCGTCGCCGCCACCTCGGCGGCGGCGCCCGCTTCTGCCGAGCGGTTGATCGTGTCGGTCTCCAACCACCGCGTCACGGTGACGCCGAACTATTCCGGCGGCGAGCTCGTGCTGTTCGGTTCTGTGGAGAAGGACGACAAGACGCCGTCCAATCGCAGCAACTACGATCTCGTCGTCACCGTGGCCGGCCCGCGCGCCGACATGGTGACGCGGCGCAAGGAGCGCAAATTCGGCATCTGGATCAACACCGACTCGCGGCACTTCCTGCAAGTCCCCGGCTATCTCGCGCTGTTCTCCAACCGCCCGTTCGACCAGATCGCCTCGCCGGAGGTGCAGCGGCGGCAGCAGCTCGGGCTCAACAATGTTACGCTGGTGCAGCGGGTCGGGCCCGACTTTGCCGATGTGGTGCCGAACGATCCGTTCCGCAGCGCCTTCGTCCGGCTGCGTTCCGAGCACGACCTGTACCGCGAGGCGACCTCGGCGGTGACGTTCCTGACGCCGACCCTATTCCGCACCGGCATTCCGCTGCCGGCCGAGGTGCCGATCGGCACCTACAATGTCGAGATCAAGCTGTTTTCCGACGGCGCGTTGGTGACCAAGACCGAGAGCGCGTTCGAGATCGTCAAGATCGGCTTCGAGCAGTTCGTCGCCACCACCGCGCGGCAGAACGGCCTGGTCTACGGCCTCGTCACCGCATTCATGGCGTTGATGACGGGCTGGATGGCCTCGATCGTGTTTCGCAAGGATTGAACCCCTATCGCCGCAACGCACTTTCGAACGCGTCGCTCAGGATCGAGAGGCCGAGATCGATCTCGTCATCGC
This sequence comes from Bradyrhizobium uaiense, assembly GCF_010811875.1. Taxonomy (GTDB): domain Bacteria; phylum Pseudomonadota; class Alphaproteobacteria; order Rhizobiales; family Xanthobacteraceae; genus Bradyrhizobium; species Bradyrhizobium uaiense. Next base: position 7,547 of record NZ_VKHP01000221.1, on the reverse strand, counting down.
TGATCGTCAGCGGCGGCGCGATACGGAACACGCTGCCCATGCCGGGCAACTGCACGATGTTGGTGCTCAGTCCGAGCTCCATGCAGCGCTGCGACACACGAGTCCCGAGCGCTTCGTCTGGCTCCTTGCTGAAGCGGTCGCGCACGATCTCGATGCCCTGCATCAGTCCCCTGCCGCGCACGTCGCCGATGCATTCGAACCGGTTCTGAAGGGCGAGGAGCCCATCCCTCAGCCGCGCCCCCGCGATCCCGGCGCGCGCAACCAATCGATCGCGCAGGATGATCTCGATGACCTTCAGCCCGACCGCGGCGGGCATCGGATCCGACACATGCGTCGTGTAGAACAGGAAGCCGCGTTCGTGACAGCGCTCCTCGATCTCGGCTGAGGTGATGACCGCAGCCAGAGGCAGGCCGGCGCCGAGTGTCTTCGAGAGGGTCAGGATGTCGGGCACGACGCCGTCGCGCTCGAGCGCGAACATGGCGCCGGTTCGGCCGAGCCCTGTCTGCGCCTCGTCGACGATCAGCAGCATGCCGCGCGCACGGCACAGCTCTTTCAGCGCGGCAAGGTAGCCCTCCGGCAGATCGATCAGTCCGCCGGAGCTGAGGATCGGCTCGGCGATCATGCAGGCGAGCGAGCCGGTCGATTGGCGGTCGATCAGATCGAAGGCGTAGGCCAGCTCGGCCCGCCAATCAGCGGCATGGCCGAAGCGCGGGCGAAAGGGATTCGGCGTCGGGATCGCGAGCGAGCCGACCGGCGCCGGACCATAGCCCTTGCGGCCGGCCGAATAGGTCGCCCCCGCCGCGCCCGACGTCATGCCATGCCATGACTGCGCGAACGCGACGGTCTCGAAGCCGCCGGTAAAGAGCTTGGCCATCTTGATGGCCGCCTCGTTCGACTCAGCCCCCGTGCTCAGCAGCATGACGCGATCAAGCCCCGGCGGCAGCAGCTCGGCGAGCTGTTCGGCGAGCGCGACCACCGGGCGCGTCAGCATGCCGCTGAACAGATGGTCGAGCCGCTCGGCATGCTCGCTGATGGTCCGGACGATCTCCGGGTGGCCATGACCGAGCACGGCGCTCATCTGCCCGGAGGTGAAATCCAGGATGGCACGGCCGTCGGCGTCGTAGACGAAGGACCCGGAGGCGCGCTCGATGATGACGGGCGCGAACGTCCCGCCATAGCGAATGAGGTGACGCCGCGCACGATCCCAAAAGGATTTGTCGTCATTTCCGGTCATGCCGATTCCTTAGCCGTGACACCGCTGTTGAAGACCCTCGCAGAGCATCCTATGCGCGCCCGGCAGCAATGACATTGCGATTTGGGATGCATTTTGCACGTTCTTCTGCAATCAATTGCGTCAAATGTCGAAAATGCGAAAGAAGTGTGAACCATGACCGTTCTTGACGAGATGGACCGCAAGATCCTCGACGTGCTGCAAGGCGACGGGCGCATCACCAATCTCGAGCTTGCCGAACGGATCGGCCTCTCGTCCGCTCCCTGCATGAGACGCGTCCGGACCCTCGAGGAGACCGGCGTCATCAAGTCCTACGTGGCGTTGGTGGACGCTGCGCGCGTCGGACTCGGATTCGACGTGATCGTCGAGGTCCGCCTCAAGCAACAGACCAGGGAATCCTTCGCGCGCTTCGAGAAGAAGGTGACCGGCCTTCCGGAGGTCGTCGAATGCTGCATGATTGCCGGCGATTGGGACTATTCCCTGCGGGTCGTGTCGTCCGACCTCGCACGCTATCAATCCTTCATCCTCGACCGCCTCATGCATCCGGACAGCGATATCGCGAGCTATCGCACCACCATCATCCTGCGAAAGATCAAATCGACCACCAAGATCGATAGCTCGCTGTTCTGATCGACGGCGCAATAACACCTGCTGACCTAGATCAGCAGCCCTATCCCCATCGCGATCACGCTGAGCGCCATCGCAGCCGTGGAGAGCCAGCCGAGCCAGTAGAGCCACCCGCCGATGACGAAGCGTCCCATCACCTCCTTGTGGCGGGCCATGAACATCAGCAGCACCATCACGGGGACGGCGAGCACGCCATTGACGACCGCGCTCCAGTACAATGCCGAGATCGGATCAATCGGGGTGAAGTTGAGCACAACGCCGATGCCGCCCGACAGCGCCAGCACCGAATAGAACGCGATCGCCTCCCTCGGCTTGCGCGTCAACCCGACCGGCCATCGCCGCCCTTCGCTGACGGCGTAGGCCGTAGCGCCCGCAAGCACCGGGATCGCCAGCAGTCCGGTGCCGACGATGCCGAGCGCGAAGATCACCTCGGCAAAGGGTCCTGCGATCGGGCGCAACGCCTCGGCCGCCTGGGCCGAGGTCTGGATATCGGTCTTGCCGGCGGCGTGCAGGGTCGCCGCGGCGGTGATGATGATCGACAGCGCGATCACGTTTGAAAACGCCATGCCGGTGATGGTGTCGGCACGGATGCGCCAAAACTCACGCCGCACGCCGTAGTGCCGCTTGATCAGCGGATGCTTATCAGGATCGATCCGCTGCTCCTCAGCCTCCTGCGAAGCCTGCCAGAAGAACAGGTAGGGCGAGATCGTGGTGCCGAGGATCGCGACGATGGTCGTGAAATAGTCCGCACTCCAGTTGATGCGCGGCAGCAGCGCTCCGGCAAGCGCCTCTGTCCACGACACCTTGGCAAAGGCGAGCGCCGCGACGTAGGCGAACAAGCTGAGCGTCAGCCATTTCAGGACCGCGACATAGCGCCGGTAGTTCATGAAGATCTGCGCTGCCACCGATGTCACGCCGAACAGCACGACATAGAGGATGGCTGGACCGCCGATCAGGAGCCTGGCCGCGTCCGCCATCGCCGAAAGATCAGCGGCGATATTGACGGTGTTGGCGATGAACAGCAGCGCCACCACAATGACCAGCAGCCAGCCCGGATAATGGCGGCAAACATTGCCCGCTATGCCGTGCCCGCTGACGCGGCCGACCCGCGCCGAAATCTCCTGGATCGCGGTCATCAGCGGGAACGTCAGCAGCATGGTCCAGCCGATGCCGTAGCCGAGCTGCGCGCCGGCCTGGCTGTAGGTGCCGATCCCCGATGGATCGTCGTCGGCGGCTCCGGTGATCAGGCCGGGGCCGAGCGTCTTCACGATATTGCGGATGCTGAATGGCTGGCGCTTTGCCGCCTCGTCGACGGGCCGGCCATTCTGCTTTTGAGAGGTCATCCTGTGCTGCGTCATGTCCGGTTCCGGCCGTCGCGACAACGAGCCGGATACCGTCAATGTTCCAATGATGAAACCTGGGGCCCTATGGCCATCGCTTGCGCCGGTCACGCCAATTTGGGCGCCGCGCCGGCCGCGGGGCGGGTCACCAGGTAGATGCCGAGCGCGACCGGAACGATGCCGAGCAGGTCGCGGAATTCGACATGCTCGCCGAGCACGAGATAAGCGAACAGCATGCCGAGCGGCGGCATCAGGAAGTGATAGGCGCTTGCGGCGGTCGCGCCACACACCTTCAGGAGATGAAACCAGAGCAGATAGGCAAGGATCGAACCGCCGAGCACGAGGAAGGCGAAGGCGCCGGCGAGCCGCATGCTCGGCACGATGTCGCTGACGCTGGAGAGCGTGAAGGCAAACGGCATCACTGCAAGGCCACCGGCGATGTTCTGGATGCCATTGCCGATCCACAGGCTGCCCTTCGGCGCCAGCAGCTTGAACAGGATGGTGCCGGCGACGATCGAGGCGAGCGAGGCCAGCGTGAACAGGATGCCGTGCGGACTGTCGCTGCCGACCTTGATGCGATGCCAGACGATGAAGGCGACGCCGACGATGCCGAGCACGAGCCCGATCACCTTACGCAAGGTCATGCTCTCGCCGAGGAACATTGCCGCCAGCATGGCGGTGAACACCGGATTGGCCGAGACGATCAGCGCGCCGAGACCAGCGGAGACCGTCTTGAGGCCCGTGTAGCCAAGCCCGAGATAGAGCGCGTTGTTGGCGACGCCGATCACGGCGAACACGGCCGCGTCACGCCAGGTGAGGTCCCACTTGTCGCTGCGCAGCCAGGAGATGCCGAGGATCAAGACTCCGGCGAGCGAAAATCGTGCCGCGAGCAGGATCAGCGGCGGGCAATCGGTGACGCCGATCTTGCCGGCCACGAAGGCGTAGCTCCAGAGCAGGCAGAACAGGGCGATCAGCAGCGGCAGGGTGTTGAAGCGCGCGCGGGGGGCGGCAATTGAGGATGCGGCGGACATGGAATTTCTCCTTCGCCCATGATCTAGGCCCGCGCCTAGATATTTGGAAATTAAATGATAAACTGACATGCAGTGGATTTATAAATGGAGGCTGCGATGCTCGACCTGGAGCTTCTGCGCAGTTTCGTCTCGGTGGTCGATGCCGGCGGCTTCACCCGCGCCGGAGAGCGCGTCCACCGCACGCAATCGACGGTGAGCCAGCAGATCAAGCGTCTGGAGGAGGATGTCGGCCAGCCGCTGTTGATCCGCAGCGGCAAGGACGTCACCCCGACGGAGGCCGGCGACCAACTGCTGACCTATGCGCGGCGGCTATTGGCACTCGCCGAGGAGGCGCGTGACGTGGTGTCGCGTCCCGGCAGCGAAGGCGCGATCCGGATCGGCATCACCGAGGATTTTGCCGCCTACCGGCTGACGCGATTGCTCGCGACCTTCTCGCGCAGCCATCCGAATTTGCGGCTCGATGTGCGCTCCGGCCAGAGCCTTTACCTGTACCGCGATCTCGAGCGCGGCGATCTCGATCTCGCGCTGATCAAGCGTGCTGCCAGCGAGAAAGGCGGCATCGCGGTGTGGCCGGAACGCGTGCATTGGGTGACCAGCAAGAGCCACCCGCGCGACACGAGGACCGGCTCGGTGCCGCTGATCGGTTTCGGCTCGGGCTGCCTCTATCGCGCCCACGCCATCCATGCGCTGGAGAGCGCCGGCCGCAACTGGCACATGGCCTACACGTCCTCCAGCCTCGCCGGCATCCAGGCTGCGGTCGCCGCGGGCCTCGGGTTGAGCATCCTGTCGGAGATGTCGATCCAGGCCGAGCATCGCGTGCTGACGGCGAAGGACGGCTTTGCCCCGATCGAGCGGACCGAGGTCGCCCTCGTCGCCGCCCCCGAAGCCCGCCCCGCGACATTGCGGCTGGCGGATCGGCTCGCGGAGTATTGTGAGAGCGTGCAGGCCAAGGCGGCGTGAGGCCGCGGCAACGCTCTTGATCCCGTCATCCTGAGGTGCGAGCACTTGCGAGCCTCGAAGGATGCACGGCCCGGCTGGTGGCCGATTCATCCTTCGAGGCTCGCCGAAGAGGCTCGCACCTTCAGGATGACGGGGATGGATTGGTGACGTTTCCGTAGTCAATAACACCGCGACGCCGCGAACGCGTGGACGCGATTGTCGCCGAGCACATGGGCCATGAAGGCCGGCGACCCGAATATCTTGGCAAACGCCCGATCGCGGATGGTCAAGCCGCCGGTGTAGGCACCGAACGCCGGCATCACCGCGCGCTCGCCGTCACTGGCGAAACAGCGCCGTTCGATCGAGCGGCCGCGGGTCGGTACCCGCGCCTTGGGGTGGAGGTGCCCGGCGATCTCGCCGGCCGCACCCGTCGGCTCATGGCGGAACACGATCGGGCCGATCGCAACTTCAGTGGCGACCACGCCGCCGAGACTGGACGGCAGCGCCGGATCGTGGTTGCCGGCGATCCAGATCCAGTTGCGCCGCACTTGCAAGGCCGCGAGCGCCTCGCGATCCGGATCCGACAGCCGCGCATGCGCATCGCGATCGTGAAAGCTGTCGCCGAGCGCGATCACCTGGCGCGGATCATGCCGCGCGATGACGGCGGCGAGCCGGCTCAGCGTCGCCACCGTGTCGTAGGGCGGCAGCAGCACGCCGCGGGCAGCGAAGCTCGAGCCCTTTTCCAGGTGCAGGTCGGAGACCACGAGCAGGCGCTGCTCTTCCCAGAACAGCGCGCCGGAGAAATCCGCCACGAAGCCGACATCCGCCACCGTGACCCTCGAAACGCGCATCTCGTCACCGTCTCGCAAAGCTAGCGCGCTTGCCGTCACGTCCTGTTCCCCAGAATGCCAGCGTTAGGTCATCGCCTCCCGCACGAGTTCCTCGGCCGCCTCGGCCAGAAGCTCGTCGGATGCTTCGCCATAAACTGACTCGCGGCCGATTTCCAGCAGCGCGGGGACGGCAAGCGGGGAAACGTGGTCGAGATCCTTGTGGGTGATTCGGCCGTGGATGCGCGAAAGCATGTCGCTGAGACGGCGGAGATCGAGCAATCCCGTGGCGGCGTCGCCGCGCGCCGCGCGCAGCAGCACGTGATCGGCCTGGTGCTTGCGCAGCACGTCATAGATCAAATCGGTCGAGAACAGCACCTGGCGGCGCGACTTCTCCTCGTCGGTGAAACGGCGCGCGATCAGCCCGGAGATGATGGCGCAGTTGCGGAAGGTCCGCTTCATCAGCGCGGATTCCGCAAGCCATGCCTCGAGATCGTCGCCGAGCATGTCGGGATCGAACAGCGCGTTGAGATCGAGCTTGCCGTGCCGGATCATGAAGGAGAGATCGCCGACGCCCCAGACCGCGAGCGCGTATTCATTGGCGACGAAGCCGAGCGGACGAGCGCGGGCGCGCTCCAACCGGCGCGTCAGCAGCATGCCGAGCGTCTGGTGTGCGAGCCGGCCCTCGAAGGGATAGCAGACCAGATAATGGCTGCCGCCGCGCGGAAAGGTCTCGACCAGAAGCTCGCGCACGGCAGGTACGCGGGAGAATTTTCGCTGCAGCGACAGCCAGTCGCGGACCTGGTCCGGCAGCGCCTTCCAGGCTCGGCTGTTGTCGAGCAATTTGCGGACGCGTTCGGCGAGGTAGGTCGACAGCGGGAACTTGCCACCCATATAGGACGGCACCTTGGCATCCCTATCGTTGGCGCGCGAGACATAGACCTGGTCTTCGACCAAGGCCTCGTAGCGCACCACCTCGCCGCCAAAGACAAACGTGTCGGCGGGCACTAGGCCCTCGATAAAGACCTCCTCGATCTCGCCGAGCATCCGGCCACCGCGAGCGATCGCGCCGGTCGAACCGCTACCGCCGGCACGCGAGCGCACCAGCCGCACCTTCAGCATGGTCTCCTCGACGATGGTGCCGACGTTGAGGCGATAGCTCTGCCGCACCTTGGGATTGGTGACGCGCCAGCGGCCTTGCTTGTCCTGCTTGATGCGCGCGAAACGTTCGTAGGTCTTCAGCGCATAGCCGCCGGTCGCAACGAAATCGACCACATCGTCGAAATTCGTCCGCGCCAGCGCTGCATAGGGCGCTGCGGTCCTGACCTCATCGTAGAGCTCATCGGACAAAAACGGCTTGCCGCAGGCGCAGCCGAGCACGTGCTGGGCCAGCACGTCGAGCGCGCCGGTGCGCAGCGGCGGGGTGTCCTGCGCGTTCTCCGCGATGGCATCGATCGCGACGGCGCATTCCAGCACTTCGAACCGGTTGGCCGGCACCAGCACCGCGCGCGAGGCCTCGTCGAAGCGATGGTTGGCGCGGCCGATCCGCTGC
>NZ_VKHP01000021.1 GCF_010811875.1 Bradyrhizobium uaiense | reverse complement strand
CGCGGCCACACGCAGCGCCCCGGCAGCGGCAATGCTCGTGCCGCGCCGCATCGTGTTGCGGCGGTTGAGTGCGGTCTTCTTCAGATCCGGCTTGCATCCGTTTTCATCATTGGACATTCTTCGCTCCCACTTCTGATTACACATCGGAAACCAACATGGCTCGTTGACGTATCCACCGGTTCCGCATGACGCGCGGCCGGGCGGTAGCGGCGGCAGTAATTCGGCGCGCACAGATGCGAGCCACCTTTGATTACTTTGCGCGGGATTTTGATGTCGGGCAGATAAGGATCGTAGCTCGTCTCTTCGCACCCGCCACGGGGATTTTCCGGGATACAGCAGGCTTTGCGGGCATCGGCTTCATGCTTCGGCGCGTACCAGTCAGTGGTCCACTCCCAGACATTGCCGATCATATCGTAGACGCCATAGCCATTCGGAGGAAACGCCGTCACTGGCGAGGTGCGTTCGAAACCGTCGGCGCAAAGGTTTTGCCGGGGGAACTCGCCCTGCCAGGTATTGGCCATGTGCTTGCCGCCCGGCGTGAACTCGTCTCCCCAAGCAAACTCGGCGCCATCGGCACCGCCGCCGCGCGCCGCATATTCCCATTCAGCCTCCGTCGGCAGGTCCTTGCCTGCCCACACTGCGTAGGCCAGGGCATCGGCGAACGTCACATGCACGACGGGATGATGATCGAGATTATTGATATTGCTCTTGGGCCCATAGGGATGCCGCCAGTCTGCACCCTTCAATAGAGTCCACCACTGACTCCAATCCTGAAGGTTGGTGATACGAGCAGGCGGCGTAAACACGAGCGAACCGGCGAAGAGCAAATGCGGCAAGCCACCTGGATAGTCTTTTGGATCGGGAACCGCCTCGGCGAATGTAACGTGACCCGTAGACTTGACGAAGTTCTTGAACTGCTGATTCGTTACCGGGGTCGGGTCTACCCAAAAGTCGCCGACAGTAACGCGATGAGCTGGTGCTTCGTCCGGGTAATGCCGATCCGACCCCATGAGGAATGTGCCCCCGGGAATGAGCACCATGTCTGCAAGAGACGGTGCAGCACTTCTCAATCCAGGTGGGCGTTCGACTGAACTCGACACACAAGCACCTACCCGGTTGTCAGCGATGCGAGTGTCTTGCTCACCGGTTCCTCCCCAAGGTGACTTACAATAGCCAGAAGCCCGTCCGGTGGAGAGTAGTCGAAGCGTCCTCCAGGTTCTATGCACTTCCGGCAAACCTCAGGGCAGGTTCGCGGAATTGGATCGTGCCGGCCCATGTCGCCTTCGGGTCAAGATGCGCCGTTTGAGCGCTCGACGTCGAACGGATTCGGCCGCAGTCGTCCGAAAGCTGACCTTATTTTCAGAGGGTTACCGGGGTGAAACTGGCCGGCCTCACTAACTGAGGAGGTCACGATGACCGAAGTGCTGAGCACCATCGAGAACATCTCCAAGCGCGTCCCTTGGAATAAGGGAAAGGTCGTGGGAGCAAAGCCGCCACTGCGTCCGAAGCACGTCTGGTCCATCCGGATGAAACTGCAAGTCGAAGGTCGGGTCCGGGATCTTGCTCTTTTCAATCTCGCCATCGATAGCAAGCTCCGCGGCTGCGACGTCGTGGCACTCAAGGTCGACGACGTCGCGCCCGGGGGTTATGCAGCGGACCGGGCCTCCGTTCGCCAAAAGAAGACTGGTCGGCCGGTCAAGTTCGAACTGACCGAGACAACGCGACAAGCGATCGACGACTACATGAAGGCGGCAAGTAAGAGGCCGGGAGACTATCTGTTCGTAGGCCGGCGGGGCCCAAGTTCCAGTCTAACCACTCGGCAGTACGCACGGTTGTTGTCCGATTGGGTTACCAGTGTTGGGCTCGATCCGCACCTGTTCGGAACACACTCCCTGCGCCGAACGAAGGCGACCCTGATCTATCGAAGGACCGGCAACTTGCGAGCCCTGCAGCTCTTGTTGGGCCACACAAAAATCGAGAGCACCGTTAGATATTTGGGCATTGAGGTCGACGACGCGCTCGCCATAGCGGAACAGATTGACGTCTGAAATAACCGGGCGGAGCGGACATGCTCTGCCCGTTGCTTTTGGCACCTTCGGGACAACAAAAGACATACTCCTTGAAGTTTCCGCTCAATTTGGTCTCTACTTACAGGACCCTTGGGGGACTACATGTCGGCGCAGCAATTTTCCGTCGTAAGGCTGTTTCATCGCCGGCTGCTACAGTCGCCTGTGCGTTGGGCGGCCCCATCCCCGCAACCGCGGAACCAGTTTCCCCCCGCGAGACGCAAGACTGCGCCGGTCCGATTTTCTCCACAACAGGTCCAAACGCCGAGCTTTACGGCGCAAAAGATGGCTATCCTCTTCCCGACATTACGGAGGCGCGGAGGCAAGGCGACCCTTGGGAGCCAAGATACCGTGTCGGCGCATTCACCCATATCGATCGTATCTATCCAACACGGTTCATCGAGCGAGCTGTGACGCCTTGGAAGTTCAAATGCTCAAGGGCAGAAGTTTACTACAATTTTCAGGGAAGCAAGTTTTCGCCCCTCGACTACATGTCGCGCAATCCGGTCACTGGCCTACTGATCGCCAAGGACGACCAGATTATCTTCGAGCGCTATCAGTACGCGCGAACTGATCAAGATCGGTTCGTATCCCAGTCGATGGTCAAGTCAATAACCGGCCTGTTGATCGGGATCGCCATCTCCGAGGGTGCGATTAAGTCGGTCGATGATATCCCCGAAACTTATGTGCCGGGCTTTATGGGCACCGAGTACGGCAGGACGCCAATCCGCGATCTGCTGCACATGTCCTCAGGCGTCGATTTCGGTGAAACGAGAGACGGAGGACGCGACCTCAATCGCCTGTGGAACGGCATGGGGATAGCGTTCCCGGAATGGAAGATGGGCACGGTTAAGAGCATCGTGCAATTCAATCAGCGTATCGCTCCATCGGGAACGAGATTTTACTACGCCAGCGTAGAAGCCGACGTGCTCGGCATGGTGCTTCAGAGTGCTGTCAACAAGTCAGCGTCCGACTATCTGCGCGAGAAAGTATGGGAGCCGATCCGGCGCGGAAGCGGATGCCAATTGGTTGATTGACTCAGAAGGATTTGAAGATTTGAACTGGGGCACTTCGGCTTCAATGCCGTTCTGCGCGATTACGCCCGGCTTGGGCGTTTGCTGGCGCATGATGGCGCATGGGATGGCAAGCAGATCGTTCCGGCGCAATGGATGATCGATGCAACGACCGTTCGAGCTTCGGATGGCTATCTGCAACCGGGCGCGGCGACGAAGAGATTTGGCTACGGTTATCTCTTGTGGCTGTTTCCCGGTGAGAGGCGACAGTTCGCGTTGTTAGGATACAAGGGTCAGTATATTTGCGTTGATCCGACCTCAAAGGTTGTCATGGTGCACACTGCAATTGAGGAGCCGGTACATCGAGACGAGCCATGGGTCCTATGGTCGGCACTGGTCGATCAGCTAGGCTGACAATAGCTCGGGACAAACTCGACAGATCGACCGCTTCGGGTCAATCGCTTCACTTTGACGGTCGGCCTGCCACTTCCGACCTTACCTCAACTCCGGACCCGTCGCTGCACCGCGCCAACCGACGCGATGGGCCAAAAAGGGAGCTCGTCGGCGATCGCAACCGCTGACCGCTTTCTCGCCAGGTGGCACTTGCGCCCGGTGAAGGAGCCGTCCACAGCATCAATGGGGGACGGGCATCCGATGAAAGGACGCCCGCCCCGACACCCAGGTCAGTTATGCGTCGCGCTGGCGCGGGCGTGCTGGATCGCCCGCTGCTCGTCAGCCGTAAGCTGCACCGGTCCGAGCTTGAAAGTGAGCTTGTTGAGCTTGCCTTCGAGGCGGAACGGCAACTGGTAGTCCTTGTCGTCGACGGACGTGCGGCTATCGACGCCCACGTCGAACGTTTCATCGATTGTGAGGAGGAATGGGGCTGTGTGCAGCAACGTGTTAGTGGCAACGTCCTTGTCATCCACCTTGAGAACGCCGGTTCCGCCTTTGCCGAAGCCGGGGCCATCGTATTTGAAGTCGAAAGCGATGATGTGCTTGCCCGGCGTGAGCGCCTGCTGACCTTCCCAGCGGAAGCGTTCAAGATCGAGGAAGTTGTAGGTGAAGACGGGCTTGCCCTTGAGCAGATACAGGCCATAGCCGCCGAAACGGCCTCCCATTGTGACGATCATCCCATCGCCGCCGTTCTGCGGAACGTCCACTTCAGCGGTGATGGTATAGGACTTGTTCAGGATGTCGGGTGCGTCGCTGTAGGGCACGCCGGATAGCTCCCCGGAGTAGTCGAAGGTGCTCCGTCCTGCCGTCGCGCTTGGCCTTGGCGTGACAACACGCTGGAGGACTGAGTTGTCGAGCGGGAGCACGTTGTACTTCGTCGCTTCCACCAGGAAAAGCTCCTGCAACTCGCGCAGCTTGTCCGGCCTCGTGGCGGCAAGATCGTTGTACTCGGAGTAGTCCTCCGTTAGATTGTAAAGCTCCCATTTGTAGCCATTGACGATGTCTGTAGGCAGCTTCACCGTGCCAAGGAGCCAGGGCGGCGCAGGCGGTGTCGTCGTGGCGATCCAGCCGTCGTGGTAGAGCGCGCGGTTCGCGAACATCTCGAAATACTGTGTCGTGCGCGTCGACGGCGCGTTGGCGTTCGCCTTGTCGAAGGTGTAGGCCATGCTCACACCTTCAATCGGCTTTTGCGCGATGCCGTTGACCATCAACGGAGCCGGTATCCCCGCTGCTTCGAGAATGGTCGGCACGATATCGATAAAGTGGTGGAACTGCGTACGGATGCCGCCGGCATCCTTGATGCGAGCCGGCCAGGATATCGCCATGCCCTGCCGGGTTCCGCCGAAGTGTGACGCCACCTGCTTGGTCCACTTGAACGGCGTATCGAACGCCCACGACCACGCCACCGACATGTGCGGATAGGTCGTGGCCGAGCCCCACGCATCGTAGTGCTTCATCTGTTCGGCGATCGGCAGATCGAGGATGCCGTTGTAGGCGGTGTACTGGTTGAACGTCCCGCGCGTCGTGCCTTCCGCGCTCGTGCCGTTGTCGCCGCTGATGTAGATGATCAGCGTGTTGTCGAGCTTGCCCATATCCTCGACTGCCTGGATGACGCGGCCGATTTCATGGTCCGTGTAGGCCGTGTAACCGGCAAACACCTCCGCCTGGCGCGCGAACAGCTTCTTCTCGTCGGCTGAGAGCGTGTCCCATTTTGGCAGTTCGTCCGGCCAGGGAGTGAGCTGTGCATTTGCCGGAATGACCCCGAGCCGCTTCTGGTTGGCAAAAATCTGCTCGCGCATGGCGTTCCAGCCCATGTCGAACTTGCCCTTGAACTTGTCGCTCCACTCCTTCTTCGGCTGATGAGGCGAGTGGCTGCCGCCGGGGACGTAGTAGACGAGGAATGGCTTGTCGGGGGCACTCGCGTTGAGCTTCCGCATATGGCTGATTGCCTCATCCGCCATATCGGTGATGAGGTTGTAGTCAGGCTTTCCAGTAAAGGGGAAAATCTGCGTCGTGTTCTGGTACAGCCAAGGATTCCACTGGTCGGTTTCGCCGCCCATGAAGCCGTAGAAGTAATCGAAGCCCATACCGCTCGGCCATTGTTCGAACGGGCCGGCGGCGCTGATCTGGTAGCTCGGCGTATTGTGGTTCTTGCCGAACCAGGATGTTGCATAACCGTTCTGCTTGAGAATGTTGCCGATGGTGGCGTTGTCCGGCCCGATGACGGAATCGTAGCCGGGATAACCGGTGGACTGCTCGGAAATGATACCGAATCCGACCGAGTGGTGATTGCGCCCGGTGATCAACGCCGCCCGCGACGGTGAGCACAGCGAAGTCGAGTGTATCTGCGTATAGCGCAGGCCCGCATTGGCGATTCGGTCCATCGCCGGCGTTGGGATCACGCCACCGAACGTGCCCGAAACGCCGTACCCCTGATCGTCGGTCATGATTAGCAGCACGTTCGGCGCGCCCTTCGGCGGGACCACCTGCGGCTGCCAATACGGCTTGGACTGGTCGGCTTGCAGGTTGATCTCGCCGCCGAACTTCGGCGGCGGCGGCGGAAGATATTTTCCGTCGATCGTCGTTGTCGCGCCGGGAGATCCCGGCGTGCCGGTGGTTTGTTGTGCCAAAGTCGGTACCGTTGTGAGTATCGTTAGCGTGGCGGCAGAGAGCAACAGCGCGGACGTGTTCACGATTCGCCTCCTTCTGTGCAGCAACTGTATGGCTTGTGTCAGCGAGGTCCTTGAACGCAGGTGGGCCGCAAGCACGTTCGCGGACCTGCATTCCAGACAGATCGACATGGGCAAGGATTGATATAGATCAAGCTATTCCGCTTCGGGTCGAAACGCGAAGAACTCAGGTTGAGCAAATCTGGTCCGCTCTGGCTCAATGAGCGGACTTCCGACCGCCGAGGCGCATTTCACAGATGGGCCAATTGGAGACATCGGTTGGGGGTAGCGCTCGCATACAGTCCGATCAATCGACCGGAGCAACGAACCCTCACCACTCTTTGAAGGTCGGTTCGATGCACCCTCCGCACACCCAAGGAAAAGTCCAATCGGCGGTACGCTTGGCGCTGTCGGGAATGTGCTTGCTCCAGGCGTCGGCCCTGACCGGATTGATCGATCGCCAAATGACCTCGAACTTCCCGGCGGCGTCGATCTTGCCAATCATGATCGGTTTCGAAAGGTGGTGGTTGGCGTTCATAACCTCTTCAAAGCCGCTTGGCGCCTTTACCCTTTGCCCGTACATGGCCTGTCGAACCGAATCGACGTCTGTCGTGCCCGCTTGCGCCACAGCCTGCGCCCACATCCTGAAGCCGACGAAGGTGGCCTCCATCGGGTCATTGGTCGTTTCATCCTTGCCTCCGGTGAACTCCTTCCACATTTTGATGAATGCGTCATTTTCGGGTGACTCGACTGAATGGAAGTAATTCCAGGCCGCTAGGTGGCCGGCCAAGGACTTCGCGTCCATGCCCAGTAGCTCGCGCTCGCCGACAGAGAATGCCATGACCGGAATGGAATTGGCGTCCACCTTTTGCGCTGCCAGCTCCTTGTAGAAATATGTATTGGCATCCCCATTGATGGTTGAAATGACCGCGGTCTTCTTCCCCTCGGTTCGGAACTTCTTGATGCGCTCAATAATCTCACGCCAGTCGGAGTAGCCGAATGGCGTGTAGATCGTCATGATGTCTTTCTGCGAAACGCCCTCTGAGGCGAGATAGGCTTCTAATATCCGGTTGGTCGTGCGCGGATAGACATAGTCGGTGCCGAGAAGAACCCACCTACGAACATCGCCGCCCTCCCTGCTCATCAGGTATCGAGCGGCCGGGATCGCTTGCTGATTGGGCGCGGCTCCCGTGTAGAAGATGTTGCGGGAGCTTTCCTCACCCTCGTACTGGACCGGATAATAGAGCAGGCCGTTCATTTGCTCGAAGACCGGGAGGACGGACTTGCGTGATACCGAGGTCCAACAGCCGAACACGACTGCGACCTTTTCTTTCGTGAGCAGATCCCGGGCCTTTTCGGCGAAGAGATCCCAGTCGGAGGCGGGATCGACAACAATCGGCACGAGTTTCCGCCCGAGCAAACCACCCCTCCGGTTCTGATCGTCAATCAGCATGAGAACCGTGTCCTTGAGCACCGACTCGCTGATGGCCATGGTGCCGGTAAGCGAATGAAGAATGCCGACCCGAATCGTGTTGTCGTCTGCGCCAGCTACAGGAGCGGCGAACAGCAGGAGCAACAAAAGCAATCCCCATCGGAGCCGGCGACGGGGCGCTGTCGACGACGAGGTCTTCATGCCCCTGCCTCAATGAGTTCGTAAATGAGGGTTGCCTTGGTCATGCCTTTGGCAATGACCGAACCGATCTCCTTGAACCGGAAGCAATACCGGGCTCGAGAGTAAACGTCCTCACTGGCGAGGATAACGGTTCCATGTTCCTTGTTCAGGCCTTCGAGGCGGGCGGCCAGATTCACTGTGCTTCCAAGGGCCGTGTAGTTCATCCGTTCGGCCGAGCCGAGGTTGCCGACCACGGCCTCGCCGACATGAATGCCGAACCGCGTGAAAAACGGCTGTAGGCCTTCGGATTCGAATTGGGCGTTAAGCTGTTCGCTGGCAATCTTGCCTGCAAGAGCTGCCCGACAAGCGCGCTCGACGTGATCGGGCTGTGGATTTGGGGCGTTCCAGAAAACCATCACCGCATCGCCGATGAACTTGTCAACCGTCCCGGCCTCGGCAAGAAAGGCCTCCGTTAACACTGTGAAATAGCGGGATGTCTGGTGCATGAGAGCATCGGGGTCCGACGATTCAGCAATGGTCGTGAAGCCGCGAACGTCGGTGAAGAGGGCGGTGATTTCTTGCCTGACGCCGCCAAGTTCACTGGAGATTGAATTGTCGACGACGCGCCTGACGAGCTCCTTGGGGACAAATCGCGAGAACGACCAGATTGCGCGCTGCGCCAGGCTCACGGTGAGGCCGAGCTCTTGAACCTCCTTAATGTATGAACCGACTGGTGAGCTGTCGGGGGCACGCAGCGTCTGGAGCTTGCCGGCTTGGACCGTAATGGTTTTCAAAGAACGTGATATCTTGCTCCCGAAAAACCAAACAGCTGGCACGAAGGCAGCGCAAGCGGCCACCGCGATGATTAGCCCGACGCGCTGCAACTTCTGGATATCCTTTACGAAATCATCTTGCTGCGCGATCATCAGAACGTTGACGCTAAACTGCTCACCCAGCTTGAATTTCCTCAGCCGGAAAAGAAAATCGAGCCCTCGCTCGCGAATACTTCCATCGTACTGGCCGTCGCCATTCCACGCTTTCAGGATCGACGCGGCCAGTCCACCGTCCATTTCCTTGAGGTTGAAAAGCTGCGGGTGCGAGGGATGCGTCATCGCATTTGCGACGAATTGCGCAAAATCGGGATGAGCAATAAGCATTCCGGCCTGATCAAAAATCAGGGCTGTTCCGTGCTCCCCTGGCCGTTGTGCATAGACGAAATCGCTGAAATCGTCGAGCTTGAGGTCGGCCGCGATGACGCCGCGCACTTTCCCCCGCAACGGCGCGCTCACGGTGATCACGGGTGCGCCGATGCTGAATGCAACGTAGGGCGACGATATGACGACCCGGTCGGCCTTGATCACGTCAATGTACCAAAACCGGTTACGTGGGTCGTAACCGTATTTCCACAGATCGAGCTGCTCGAGCTCGTTGCCTTGCGGGTCTTCGAAGATTCGTCGCATGGACAAGGCGCCGGATGAGGTAGGACGGATTATGCTAACGCTAACGGAAGCGCCCAGCGGCGCCCTTAGCTTCGCCTGTTCCTCCCCATTCAGTTGGTTCAAAGGCCGCACCTGCAACCAGGCTCCATTGTCGTAGCCGACATAGATTGAGTCCATTTTGGGCACTTCGAGGAGAGCGGTCTTGAACAGTGGAATTGCGCGGCCGATTTCCGATCTTTCCTCTGAATCAGCGACGCTTGAACTGCTCGACAGCACGTGAACAAGTGACGTGATTTTGGAGATTTCATTCTGAAGGCGCCCCAGCGTCTCTGCGCTGGCCGCATCCATGCGGGCGGACGCTGCTTCCTCGGCGGCCAGACGTAGGGTCCAGAACTGAATGAAGATCAAGAGTCCAGCCAGCGCGGCAATGAATGCCATCACAGCGAAGGTTATCGATGTTCGGAATGTGAACATCTTGCCGCGCCTTTCAGGACGTCCCGAGGCATACAGAAACGGGAGGGCTCAATTTCGGGTTGATCTAGATCAAAGGATGGTCGCGGTAGGGACGAGGATTGCTCCTCGCCCCCCGCCCAGATCCCGGCGAGCGCTGCTAACGCACCGGGCTCCTCCCTCGGGTTTTGGCGTCGAAACGGTGACAGGGCAGCGGGTGTAGTGTCTTAATTGGCGGAAAGAAGCGTTCGACGAGGCGGATGAAGCGCTCCCAGGAGAGATCGGCCTTCTGACTCCGTCGCCGAAGCGTCTTCAGCCAGAGCCACCGCACCTGATTGCAGAACCACCACGTGCTCGGGTGGTTACCCGAGACGGCAAAGTAGTTCAGATGCCCTTGCAGCATCTGCTTCACCCAGGCTCCGGTTTGCGTGACGGGGTCGTGCATACGCTTGCGCAACTCCATCTTGATCGCCTTGAGCTTGGCTCGCATGCGCTTCTTGATCGTCTTGCGCCCGATGACGAAAGAGCCCCACTTGCGTGATCGCGTGCAGAAGTGGGTGAAGCCCAAGAAATCGAACGTTTCGGGCTTCCCTTCTCCACTTCTCTCACGTTGCTTGGCCGCGTGACGACCGAAGCGGATCAGCCGGGTCTTGTCCGGGTGCAACGCCAGTTCGAACGAGCGCAGTCTTTCGTGCAGGTCCTGCAGAAAGGCCTTCGCCTCATGCTCGTGCTCAAAGCCAACGATCGTATCATCGGCAAAGCGCACGACGATCATGTCGCCGGTCGCTTTGGTCTGGCGCCATCTGAGGACCCACAGATCGTACGCGTAGTGCAGGTAAGCGTTGGCAAGGATCGGTGAAATCACCGCCCCTTGCGGGGCGCCGCACTGACTGCGCGTCACGCGTCCATCCTCAATGATGCCGACCTTGAGCCACTTTGCAATCAGGCGCAGGATGCGCTTGTCCGCGATACGGTGCTCGAGGAAACGGATGATCCACGCGTGGGCCATGGCATCGTAAAAGCCCCGGATATCCGCATCGAGCACCCAGTTCACTTGCTTCCTGAGAATGCCGACGTGAAGAGCGTCCAGCGCATCGTGCTGACCGCGCCCCGGTCGAAATCCATAGGAAAAACCGACGAAGTCTTCCTCGTAGATGGCTTCCAGAACTGTCGCGACCGCCTGCTGGACGATCTTGTCCTCGACACACAAGATGGCGAGCGGCCGCTGAGATCCATCCGCCTTCGGGATGTAGGTCCGTCGGGCCGGGCGGGCGCGGTAGCTACCCTTGTGTATGCGGTCGTGCAGATCCGTCAGTTTCTCTTCGAGGTTTTCTCCGTAGGCCTGCCACGTCACGCCGTTGATGCCTGGCGCCGAGTCTTGCTCAAGTGCGCAGTAACTCTGCTCCAGGAGGTCGACGGTGATGTGATGCAGCAGTGCGGTGAACCGCACACTCTTGCTCTGTCGCGCCGCTTGGCGCACGGCGGCAAGCCCGTTCGACGCGGTACCCCGGCGCTGTGTCCGGGCCGCGGTCGTCTGGCCGCCGTTCCCCTCGGGCGAGGTCCTTTCCTCCACGGCCTTCGCTGAGGGCGCACCCTCTTTGTTCGGCCGCTTCATCGGTAATACTCCCTCGTCCGACTTCTCATCCGCGTACGTGCTCATCGTTCGGCTGTCGCCTTCATGAACCGGTCCGGCGTGCCTCTCCGGACACGGATGAGATCTCCCAGTTTCCGTGCGAAGAACTTCTCCACGTGCACAAGGTCTCCGACTGCGCGAGGTTCTTCCCATGCAAGCCACTACGCCATGGGACGATGTTGCCTTCTCTTCAACGGAACGAGATCGGCACCTCGAAATTGGACCCGTTTCGCAGCTCAATACTTGGCCCGTGGTCTCCCCTGTGAACGCTTCACGTCGCCCCTCGCGGGACGCCGCGCATCACTCGGGGTCGGGGTGGTTGGCTAGATCTTCCCCGTGGGGGACTTGCACCTCCTATTCTTTGCCAGCGAACTGGCGCACTCCGTTCAGGGTCATTTTCGACCGTTTCAACAGGGATTGTCGGCGGGCTGATGTCCGCTGCTGCCCGTAAGCGCCCAACTGGCGCCTGCCTCGAAGCGTTGCGGCGGACCAGATCACTGTGATTCAAGCTTCCAAACTGGGGGCTCGAATCATGCGCTACGAACTCGCCGATCATGAATGGATTGCCATCAAGCCCATGCTGCCGAACAAGCCGCGTGGAGTTCCTCGGGTGAAC
Source organism: Bradyrhizobium uaiense (assembly GCF_010811875.1). Lineage (GTDB taxonomy): Bacteria > Pseudomonadota > Alphaproteobacteria > Rhizobiales > Xanthobacteraceae > Bradyrhizobium > Bradyrhizobium uaiense. The sequence continues at coordinate 46,656 of NZ_VKHP01000021.1, read as the reverse complement.
GACCGTCGTGTCCTCAATGGCATCTTCTGGGTCTTGCGCTCTGGAGCACCTTGGCGTGATCTTCCCGATATGTTTGGTCCGTACACCACCTGCTACAAGCGCTTCGTTTGTTGGCGGCGGGCTGGCGTTTGCGGCCGCATCATTGATGCGCTTGCCGCTGCCCATGACGCCGCTGTTCAGATGATAGACACCTCCATTGTCCGCGTGCATCAGCACGGGGCCTGCATCACAAGGAACGGGCGCCAATCGATGGGCCGGTCACGCGGTGGTCTAACGACCAAAATTCATGCGGTAGTCGATAGCAATGGTCTGCCCGTGCGGCCGGCGCTTAGCCCGGGTGAGGCCCATGACGTCCAGCTTGCCGGAAAACTGCTGTCTCGTCTGAAATCCGGGTCAATGCTGCTTGCCGACCGTGGCTATGACGCCGACTGGATCAGAGAGCTTACCATGAAGAAGGGCGCATGGGCCAACATCCCGCCGAAAAGCAATCGCAGCGATCCGATCTGCTTCAGCCCCTATCTCTACCGCGCTCGCAACCCTAGCGGCCGTAAGAGCCGTCAGGTCTGTATTCGGGACCAATGGCAGCATCGAGGTAAGCGCGACCAAGTCCGCAACGGGTCATTTGCTTGGAGCGGCCAGCGGCGCTGAGGCAATCTCCACGATTCTCGCTCCTCGCGTTCAGATGGCGCCTGACACTAACTCTCGATAACCCTGATCCAGAACCGAGGGCATCGATCCGGTCACCGATGATGCCAAGAGCCTGGCGATGGAGCATGCCGGCTCCAACGCGCTTCGGCGGGATGACTGCGAGTGCCATCTTCAATCGATGGACGGAACAGTAGTCGGCTCGACGGCCGTTCCCTCCGAAGTCCTATCAGGTGAGAGATCGGATATCAGGACAAGCAGGGCAACCAGAATGGACATCAGGGCGAGGACAAGCTCGCCACGGCTCCATCTTCATGCTCCCCGCCTCCGTTTGCGGGCACGGCACAATTACTGGCAACAACGGGCGCGTCACGCCGCTATCTGGCTCAACCCACGGCATAGCGAATAACCTCCCCACCTTGTCGTCGAGCGCACGCAATAGCGAGCCCTTCGGCATTACCATACGACGTGAGAGCCCTTTCTACCTTTTCGGATCTAGGGCGCACGCACGCAACCCGGCTGGTCTACGAGAATTGAACGTCCGAGATATCGATCGATACACCCGGGGCGTTGGCAACGGGCGTGTTATCTTCGTTGCGGCGATAGGCGCGACGTTTGGTCGGAACCTTGATGCCGTCGAAATCGCGGTAGTCCGACATATAGTGGGCCGTCGGGATTCCTCCGGTCACGTCGGCGAAATAATCCATTCGCGTAATAAATCCGGTCCCTGCCGACGTGAAACACTTGAACCGAAGAGTGTGTCGGGACCGACTCCGGAAACGTCACCTTGAGACGCCGCCACGATTCCCCGTTCTCATTCCAAGGGTCTATCTCTTCAGTGACGAACCCGGGAAGGGCGAACATGAACGGTGTGTTCAGATAATTCCACATCGCGTAGCCGCTGAAATATGCGAGTTGCAGGTCGTCCCAAGGAGTTGCGGGCGTGTGGCCCTCGAAAGAACTACGTGGATTCGCCCGCTCTCGCAGTCGAGTGCCATCGTCTACTCTCTCGATTGCGACAAGATCGGGGCGATAGAAGCTCCGGAGGCCTTGGGCCGTGAATGCCTATGAGGGCCTCTACCATTACCTGAAGGCGATTAAGGCTGCAGGCAGCATGGACATGCAGGCGGTGATGGCCAAGATGAAGGAGCTCAAGGTCGACGACCCGACGGGGACAAACGGGATACCTTCGCGAGGATGGCCGTGTTATCCGCGACATGTATCTCTTCGAGGTAAAGTCGCGAGAGGAATCGAAATACCCGTGGGACTATTTCAAGAGAGTTGGGACCCTCCCCGGCGACCAAGCATATCGCTCGCTTGCTGACGGCAAGTGTTCGTTCGTGTCGAAGAACAACTGACAATCCGCTGGCAGACCGGTTGTCTGCCTCTCCATTGACTTGGCTGCTGTCGCAAAATGCGACGGCGGCGGTTTGGTCAGACAGTTACCGCGGTCGGAAATTGGGGGCCGCCCTCTAGGGAGACGTCGCCATCCTATTTCACCACCAACATCTTGCCCATGACACTGCGATCTTGCAGGTGTCTGATGATCTCTACTGCGCGATCCTCGATACATGCAACCGTTTGGCAAGCATCATCCGTCATCTCCCAGTACGGCTCGAGGGACGCACGTCCTCAATCCCAGGGCGCCCTGCCGCGAAATGCCTCGGCGAGGAAATCGACCATGACGCGCGCCTTGGCGCTGAGGTGGCGGCGGCTGGGATAGACCGCGAGCACGTCGATCTCAGGCATGCGGTAGCCGGTCAACAGCGGCACCAGCCGCTTCCGCCGCAAATCCTCCCCCACAAGGAAGGTCGGCTGCCGGATAACGCCAAGGCCAGCCAAGGCCGCTGCGCGGGCGGTATCGCCGTTGTTCGTGCGCATGATGTGGCGCACCGCAACGATATGCTCCCCGCCCGCATCGTCGAGCATTCGCCAATCATCAACCGAATCCGAATAGGTATACGCGATGCAGGCATGATCCTTGAGATCCTCCGGACTCGCCGGCGTGCCGTGACGTGCAACATAGTCGGGGGAAGCGCAGATCAGATGGCGCGTGGTCGCGAGCTTGCGGCTGACAAGGGCAGACGATCCGCCACGTGAAATACGGACGGCCAGATCGTAGCCCTCTTCGACCAGATCGACGACCCGATCCACCAGGCTGATATCCAGCTCGATATCAGGGTAGCGCGCGCAGAAGCGCGGCCAGAGCGGCGCCAAATGCAGGATGCCGAAACTCAACGGCGCGTTGACCCGCAGCCGTCCGCGGGGTTGGATCGCGGCTGTGGATGCAAGCGCCTCGGCCTCGGCCACGTCGTCGAGAATGGAAAGCGCCCGATCGTACAGCATCTTTCCCGTCTCGGTCGTCGACAGCCGCCGCGAGGTGCGGTTGAGCAGCCGGGCGCCGAGAGACTGCTCGAGTTCGTTGACATACCGCGTGACATTGGCCGGCGAGGTGTCGAGCTTGTCCGCGGCGCGGGTGAAGCTGCCTTGGCCGACGACGGTGGCGAAAACCTCAAAAGCCCGCAAACGGTCCATGCCGCATCCAATCATTCATAAAAACTGAATGATGTAACCAGTTTCCGTGCCTTCTTTCAACTCCTTGATGGGTCTACTTACCAACCCATCGGGCCGCGATGGACGCAGCCCACCAAGGGAGAACGGACATGACACAGCAGCAAACCGGACGTCTTCACAACAAGGTCGCCATCGTCACCGGCGCAAGCTCCGGTATCGGCCGCACCACGGCCAAGCTTTTCGTCGCCGAAGGCGCCAAGGTCGTCGTCGGCGCACGGCGCGAAGCCGAGCTCGCAAGCCTCGTCGCCGAAATCAAGGCCAGCGGTGGCACGGCTGTGGCGCTCGCCGGCGACGTCCGCTCCGAAGCCTACGCCCGCGACCTGGTCGCGCTGGCCGTCAAGAGCTTCGGCAGGCTGGACATCGCGTTCAACAATGCCGGTACGCTGGGCGAAGGCGGCGCGTCGACCGGTGTCTCGGAAGCTGGCTGGAATGATGCCATCGCCATCAATCTCACCGGCTCGTTTCTCGGTGCCAAGCATCAGATCGCCGAGATGGTCAAGCACGGCGGCGGATCCGTCATCTTCACTTCGACTTTCGTCGGCCACAGTTCGTCGTTCCCCGGCGTCGCAGCTTACGCCGCGAGCAAGTCGGGCCTGATCGGGCTGACACAGACGCTGGCTGCCGAGTTCGGCCCGCAGAATGTCAGGGTCAACGCGATCCTGCCCGGCGCGATTGAAACCGACATGTACCGGGAGATGAACGACACCCCCGACAAGGCGGCGTTCATCACCAACCTTCATGCCCTGAAGCGCCTGGGACGGCCGGAGGAAGTCGCGCGCTCGGTGCTCTATCTGGCATCCGACGATTCCGCCTTCGTCACCGGCACCGCATCGCTGGTCGATGGCGGCCTTTCCATCACCCGCACCTGAGCAGGCCGCGCAGGACAACAAGGAGGCTGACATGGGACTGCTGGTTGAAGGTCAATGGCGCGACGCCTGGTACGACACCAAGTCGACGCGTGGCCGCTTCATCCGCAAGGATGCAGCCTTCCGCAACTGGATTACGGCCGACGGCAGCGCCGGCCCGAGCGGAGTGGGCGGCTTCAAGGCCGAAGCCGGCCGCTACCATCTCTACGTCAGCCTCGCCTGTCCGTGGGCGCACCGCACGCTGATCATGCGCTCGCTGAAGGGCCTCGAGGACATGATCTCCGTCTCGGTGGTGCATTGGTTGATGCTCGAAAACGGCTGGACCTTCGCCGACGGCCCAGGCGTCGTCCCGGATACCGTCTACCATGCGCGGTTCATGCATCAGATCTACAGTGCAGCCGATCCCTACTACACCGGACGCGTCACCGTTCCCCTACTCTGGGACAAGCACGCGCGCACGATCGTCAGCAACGAATCGTCCGAGATCATCCGCATGCTGAACTCGGCCTTCGACGCGATCGGCGCGAGGTCCGGCGACTACTACCCGGAAGCGCTGCGCGGCGACATCGACGCGGTCAACGCCCGCATCTACGACACGCTGAACAACGGCGTCTACAAGGCCGGCTTCGCGACCACGCAAGCCGCATACGAGGAAGCCGTCATCCCGCTGTTCGACACGCTGGATTGGCTGGAGCAGCGACTTGCCGACCGCAGGTTTCTGTTCGGCGGCGGCCTCACCGAAGCCGACATCCGCCTGTTCACGACGCTGATCCGCTTCGATGCGGTCTATGCCGGGCATTTCAAGTGCAACATCCGCCGCATCGCCGATTATCCCAATCTCTCGGCCTACACGCGCGACATCTATCAATGGCCCGGAATCGCCGCGACAGTGAATTTCGAACATATCAGGCGGCACTATTATGAAAGCCACCGCTCGATCAATCCCTCCGGAATCGTGCCCGCCGGGCCTCTCCTTGATTTCACCGCGCCGCACGGGCGCGAGCACCTCGCCGCTGCGGACACGCCGCGGTCGTGGCATCGCCCCTCGCCCCGGTCGGCGGTCTGACCGTCCTTCAATCGTTCACCAGCAGACTTCTCGGGAGGCATTTCGCCATGAGCAATCGTTTCCGGATAATTTTCACCGCGCTGCTTGCGACGGCGTTGAGCGGCCCCCGCAGCAGCGCAGACGTCCCCGGCACCCGCAGCCTAGACCCAACCCGCCGCCTTGCCGCCACTCGGCATCGCGCTTGAGGGGATCAACTATCCCTATCCGGTGCAGTATCTGGATCCCACGCTCGAGGGCCAGCCGGTTCGCATGACCTATATGGACGTGCCGCCCTCGGCAGCGCCGAAAACTATCCCCAGGAAAACCACCCAGACCACCACCGACGCCGCCGAGATCTTCACCGCCGTCGACCGCATTGCCGCGATCAAGCGCGAGATCAGGGTGCTCGATAAGAAAATCAGCCGATACCATCGCCTGCACTTGCACGGCTACACGCGGCGGCAATCCAAAGAAGGTAGAAGGCGTGACGTTGCGTGGATTCACGCCCGTTAAGGAGTCGCACCCTAATGAGGCGGCCTCGGCCCGGCGTTCAACCGACTGGGACGAGGGCTTGGCACCAAAGCCGAGGCCGCCTCAGCCCAAGGCGCGGGCGTGACCCCGAGCCTCCAAAGATGAGCACGAGTTGCTCATTCATTCACAGTGACGAATGGCATCACCCGGAAGGATTAGGTCAGCTCCGACGCCAACCCCACGTTCTCAACCTGCACTGTGGGTTTGCATGTGGGTAAGGTTCCAAAGACGCCTAATTTAGTGTGGCCTTCCCTTCGCGGAAGCGAAGTAGGCAAGAAAAGCTACGGTGAACAAGGCCCAAATTATTGCGACTACCCACGCAGTGGCCATAGCGCCAAGACACTCGCCCTCAGCTATCCGGCAGCTATCAAGCACACCGGCACGCAAATAGATCGCGCCCGCGAGAACCGACACAGAAGCGATTACAAAGGGAAGACGCTCTGCGTTCCCAATAGCACGCGAACGACGCCGCTAACCGGGAAGAGAATTTCGCCTTGACCGTTCTCATTTTGCGAACGGTCATTATTTAGGCGATGGCGGCATTCGAGCTCCGACTCGATGATCACAAACAGATCAAGAACTTTGGCGGGTTTAATATCCGACTTGATTACACGCGAACAACCCCTGCCTAGATTTAAGCCACACCATCGCCGCTTCTATCGGCTTGCAGGGACAAGTAGCTCCGTGAGATCAACGGGCTGCGAGTAGAAGCGGTCTGAGCCTCGGCTCTGGACATTGCTCGGCGATGCAAAATGCCATGGCCTCCAGATGCTCGCAATCATCCATTCTCGAGCCACCGCGAGAGCCCCAGGTCCAGGGGCTGAGGTGCTCGCCGGCACTGCTTCGGGCAGCCGTCCAGACCCTATGTGCGGCTCGGAGCGAAGCCAATCGCCCCGGGGCAGCTCGTCCATCGTCCCGTTCGCGTCCTGTAAAATCGAACACTTAGCCACGAGGCCATCATGTCCCTGCGCGCCACCCTTACTTCGTTCGCCCTCGCCTCCAGCCTCATCGCGGCGCCTGCGCTCGCGGCTGACAAGGTGATCTTTCAACTCGACTGGCTGCCGGGCGGCGACAAGGCGCCGATCTACGTCTGCATCCATGACGGCTTTTGCCGCGATGCCGGCCTCGACGTAACCATCGCCTCGGGCCGCGGCTCAACCGACGCCATCTCACGTCTTGCCGCGGGCTCCGCCGACGTCGGCGTCGCCGATATCGGCGCGCTTCTCGCCGCGAAGGCCAATGAGAATGTCAAGGTCACCGCAATCTTCTCCGAGTTCAACAAAGGGCCGCACGCTCTCTACGTTATCAAGAGCGGCCGCATCGGAAGCATGGCGGACCTCAAGGGCAAGACCATCGCCACATCGCCCTTCACCTCGTCGAACTTCTATCTGCCGCTGGTCCTGAAAGACAAGGGTGTCGAATCTTCGGACGTCAAGCTGATCAAGGCGGAGCCCGGCTCGCTTGGCCCCATGCTGATGGCCGGGAATGTCGATGGCATCGTCGCGTGGATGACCGATCTCACCAGATACAGGAATCAAGGCAAGGAAGCCGGCAAGGAAATCGTCGTGCTGCCGTGGTCGGCGGCCGGCCTCGAACTCTATTCCGCGTCCCTGATCGCCAACGATGACTTCCTCGCCAAGCGCCCTGAGGTCGCCAAACGTTTTGTCGAAGCCTACAAAATGTCGATCGAATTCGCCAAAGCCGAACCCGCGAAAGCCGCCGCTGCGGTCAAGGCGATCGTCGCCGAGATCTCTACCGAAGACGTCGAGGGCTCGCTCAACGACACCCTGCCGCTGATCTTTAACGAAGTCACTGACAAGGATGGCCTCGGCGTATTCGAGCCTGCACGTCTTGCCGAGACGTGGCGCCGCGTCTCCGCGGCGCAGAGTATCGATCCGGCCAAGTTCGATCCCGAGAAGGCCGTCACGCGCCACTTCATTCCAGCGAAGTGAAGATCATGGCCTCACCCGCCATCCGCTTCGACACACTTGGGCAGGTATTCGATACCCGCTCCGGCCGGACCGAGGCGCTCCGTGACGTCAGCTTCGAGGTCGCGCGGCACGAGTTTGTCGCGATCCTCGGTCCTTCCGGCTGTGGCAAGTCCACGCTGTTGCGTCTGATCGCCGGGCTGCTACGGCCGACGTCGGGCTCCGTGGAGGTATTTGGCTTGCAAGTCGGCGAGCCGCGCGACGATATCGGAATCGTCTTCCAGAAGCCGACGCTGCTGCCCTGGGCGACGGTGGAGGATAATGTCGTTTTTCCGGCCCGTCACAAGCGCGGCCGGGTAAGCCCCGAGGAACGCGAGCGCGCGGCTGCCCTGTTGCGTATGGTCGGCCTCGAAGGCTTCGCCAAGCGTTTGCCGGACGAACTCTCCGGGGGAATGCAGCAGCGCGTCGGCATTGCCCGGGCGCTGCTCATGGACCCGGACATTCTCCTCATGGACGAGCCGTTCTCTGCGCTGGACGCACTGACGCGCGAGGTCATGGGCTTCGACCTGCTGCGCATCTTCGCCGAACGGCCGAAGACAGTCGTCTTCATCACCCACTCGGTGAGCGAGGCGGCGCTCCTCGCCGACCGCGTCCTGGTGATGACCGGCCGCCCGGGCTCCGTGCTGACTGACGTCGTCGTGCCGGTGGGACGTCCGCGCGGCCCTGAAACCGCGAATGAGAAAGCGATCCATGACCTCAGTGCCTACCTACGCAGCTTCCTCCTCCAAAAGGCAGCCTAAGGCCATGACCGACCCGGTAGCCGGCGCTTCGCCGTTCTTTCGGCGACTTGCGACCGCGCCGGGCATGGCGACGCTCGGCTCCCTCATTGCGGTGGTTGTGCTGTGGGAGCTGACCGCGCGTATTTTTGCAATTCCGTCCTATCTTCTGCCGACGCCGTCTTCGGTGATCCAATCGTTCTCTTCGATCGGATACGACCGCTGGTTCGTTCATGTCTGGGCGACGCTGCGAGTCGCGATGATCGGCTACGCGCTCTCCATCGTGATCGCCATTCCGCTCGCGATCCTGATGCTGCGCTCGCCATTTCTCTCCAGGACGCTCTATCCGCTGCTCGTCGTCGTGCAATCGACGCCGGTGGTGGCGGTCGCGCCCATCATCATCGTGTCGCTGGGCGCGGGCGACGCACCGCGCGTGGTGATCACCTGTCTCATCACCTTCTTTCCGCTCGTCGTCTCCACAGCGACGGGTCTGGCGGCCACGCCGCCGGAGTTGATCGAACTCTCCCGCAGCCTGCGCGCGCCGGCCTGGCGGGAGATCACGCAGATCCGTCTGCCCTTCGCGGTCCCGTACATCTTCTCCGCACTGAAGATTTCCATCACCCTCGCCGTGATCGGGGCGGTAGTGGCCGAGTTCTGCGCCTCCGAGGCGGGCGTCGGCTACTTTATCCAGTTCTCGACATCGATGTTCCGCCTGCCGCAGGCCTGGGCCGGGTTGATCGTTCTCGCTGCGATGTCTCTCGTGCTGTTCCAACTTGTGTTGTTCGCGCAGAAGTCCCTCTTCCCGTGGAGCCTGCCGAAGAAGGACTGAAATTTCGGCGCAGGCGAGCCCCTGCGCCACTCACCCCGGAGTAGAAGCGGTCGGGCCAAGCCCGGACATTGCTCCTCAACCGCCGGCCCGTCGGCCTCAACATCAGGAGACTGCAATGACTACCGAACCGTATGCCCTCGCCGAACTGAACAAGGAAGCTACCATTGGCGGCATCGGCAAAACCGTCGAACGCGAAATTCCCGTCATCGACCTTTCGGATTTCGACAGGCGGAAGCACGAAATCGCCGACGCGCTCTGGCAGGCATCCAGGGACATCGGCTTCTTCCAGGTCTGCAACCACGGTATTCCTCAGGCCGACATCGATGCCGCCTTCGAGACAGCTTGGACGTTCTTCGAGCTGCCAACGGACACGAAGGCCAGGTATCCGATGCCCAAAGGCACGAACGCGGGCTGGGAGTATAAGGCACAGGTGCGACCGTCCACCGGCACGCCGGACAACAAGGAAAGCTACCAGATCACCCCGCCCAACATGACGGGATTATGGCCGAGCGAGGAAGAGCTGCCGGGCTTCAAGGCGAAGATGCTGGAGTTCGAACGGCAGAATTGGGAGCTCGGGGTGCGTATCCTGTCCTGCTTCGCGCTCAAGATGGGCTTCGCCGAAGACTTCTTCGCCAAGGCTCATGATCCGAACTCGGATCAGTATCAGTCGACACTGCGCCTGATCCACTACATGTCGATGGAGAACGCCAAGCCGGACGACTTCAAGACCTGGCGCGCCGGCGCTCATTCGGATTTCGACTGCCTCACCATCCTGCATCAGAAGGAAGGCGAAGGCGGCTTGCAGGTATGTCCCGGCAAGGACGCTGCGGAAGGCAAATGGACGGACGTCCCGCCGCGCAACGGCTACATCACCTGCAACATCGGCGATATGCTGATGCGCTGGTCGGACGATCAGCTGCAGTCGACGCTCCACCGCGTGCGCATGCCGCGGGCGGACGAATATCTTGGCCGGCGCCTGTCGCTGCCGTTCTTCTGCCAGGCCAACCGCGACGCCGTCATGCGGGGGCCGCTCGGCAAGTATCCGCCGATCACGGCCGGCGACTACCTGACGATGCGGATCAGCGCGAACTTCGCGAAAAACTGAAGTTGAGTATGAGCCGCGCCGGCGTCATCGTGTGGAAGGGGCAAACGCCCCTTCCACATATCGGACCGACCATGCTTCACAGCCGAGCGCTGCGCTATATCGACGAGGTCGCCCGCCAGGGCTCCATCCGCAAGGCGGCCAAGACGCTGCACGTCGCCGCCTCTGCCATCAACCGCCACATCCTCGATCTGGAGGAGCAGCTGGAGGCGCCGATCTTCGAACGCCTGCCGCGCGGTCTGCGGCTGACGAGTTCCGGCGAGATCCTGATCGCGCACATCCGTGAGACGCTGCGCGCCCACGATCGCATGCGCACGCAGATCAATGCGCTGCGGGGCTTGAGCCGCGGCGAGGTATTCGTCGCCACGATGGCGACGCTCGCCGCCGGACGCCTCGCCGAGATCGTCGCCGCCTATCGGGCGGCGCATCCCCAGGTGAGCCTGCGCATCATGGTAGGCGACCGGACCGGGGTCGCCGACATGGTGGCGTCCGGCCAGGCCGACCTGGCGGTAGCCTACAATCTGCCGGAAGATAGTCGGCTGCAGCGCGCCGGTGAATTCCAGCATCGCCTCGGCGCCGTAGTCGCCCCCGACCATCCGCTGGCGGCGCGCAAAAGCGTGCGCATCTCGGATTGCCTCGTCTATCCCCTGGTGCTGGCGGATCGATCGCTGTCATTGCGCGAGGTGGTCGAGAACATTGCGCCGTCTCACGCCAGCCTGACGCCGATGGTCGAGACTAACTCGATGGAGCTGATGAAGCGCCTTGCACATACCTCGCCCCACGTGACTTTCCTCAATCGTGTCGACGTCGATCAGGAACTGACGAACGAAGAGCTCGCCTTCATTCCACTGTCGGGCACCGCCGGCCTGCAACGACTCAACGTGCTTCATCGCGTACGCGGCTCGCTCTCTCCGGTGGCCAGCCATTTCATGTTGTTTGCCGTTGAGCACCTGAAGCTCCCAGATTCCGCCTGACACCCCTCTTATCCGGACCGCTGCCTGTGACATCGCTTTCACCCAAAACCATCGCTCCAGGGCTTTTCACCGGCAAGGAACGGCTGTTGTTGCGCAACGCGCGCACGCCGGCCTCGCTGCTTGGCGCAGGCGTACCGGGCGGCGCTGCTTGCGATCGCGACGGCGCGGCGCTGATCGATATCGTCGTCCACGGCCAGACCGTCGCCGCCGTCCTTCCGGCCGGCCATGGCGAGGCGGAGTGCGTTGTTGATCTCGCCGACCGCCACGTCTGGCCGCTCCTGGTCGATGCGCATACGCATCTCGACAAGGGCCATGTCATCGGCCGAGCGCCGGACTCCGGCGGCACGCATCCTGGCGCACGCGACGCCACCACATCAGACCGCATTGCGCATTGGCGTCGCGACGATCTGCTGCACCGCATGGAATTCGCTCTCAATTGCGCGGACGCCCATGGCGTCGCGGCGATCCGCTCCCATCTCGACAGCCACGAAGGGCAGGCCGAGACGACATGGGCCGCTTTCAGCGAGACCCGAGAGCGCTGGGCGGCGCTTATCGCGCTACAAGCGGTGGCGCTGGTGCCGCTCGACGCCTATCGCGGCGACTATGGTCGCAAGCTCGCCGATCTCGTCGCCGCGCAAGGCGGACTGCTTGGCGGCGTCACCCGGGCTTCCGGCGGGGCTCACGGCAAAGCGCTTGAGGATATCGATGCACTGCTTGACGCATTGTTCCTGCTTGCGAAGGAGCGCGATCTCGACGTCGATCTTCATGTCGACGAGGCCGCGCGCGCGGACGCGCTGCCCAGTGTCGCGGCGGCTACCATCCGTCATGGATGGGAAGGCCGCGTCACTTGCGGTCATTGCTGCTCGCTCGCGCTGATTCCGGATGATGAAGCCGCCCGTGTCATCGAACTCGTCGCATCCGCGGGAATTTCGATCATCACGCTGCCGACCGTGAACATGTATCTGCAGGACCGCGCCGATGGCGTGACGCCGCGCTGGCGCGGGGTGACACCGGTAAAGGAGCTGCGCGCGGCGGGCGTGCGTGTCGCCGTCGCCGGTGATAATTGTCGCGATCCGTTCTACGCCTATGGCGATCACGACATGCTCGATACTTGGCGGCAGGCCGTGCGCATCGCACATCTCGATCATCCCTTCGCAGATGCCGCCGCCATGGCTGGCGCTGTTCCGGCGGCTATCATGGGTGTGCAGGCCGGCGTGATCGCCGCCGGCCGCCCCGCCGACCTGATGATCCTGGAGGCATGGAGCCTCGATCAGGTGATTGCGCGGCCTCACTCGGACCGCCTAGTCATTCGCGCCGGCACCGCGTCGTCCGCTTGCCTTCCTTCCTACGCATCGCTCGAAACGATCGCAGGTCGATGACCTCCAGCAAGGTCGGAGGTTTGCAGTCTAAGGGATGTTCAGACGGCTGATTAGCATCAGGGTGGCTTACAAAAGGTTAGCCGAAGCGCGGCACCGTTCGCATTTTGCGAGCGGCTTCCATCTGGGCGACGGCGGCATTCGAGAACGACACAAACCGGCATTCGAGGATGAAGACAAACCGATCAAGGTCTTTGGTATTTTTGGCATTCCGACTTGAGCGCAGTCGTCGATCCCCCAAGTCCAAAATGGACCGAACACGAATTCAGTTGCACCCAGGATGCGTTCTTCCATGTCCGGCCCCGGCGGGGGCTTGCGATGCCTCCTTGAAGGCCGGCGAGTTTGAAAGAATTTTCTGATCTATCAGCATCGCAGACCTGTGGTCCTCAATCATGACATTCTGGAGTCTGCTTGCATGCCAGCCCCTCGGTCGGAGCGCAACCTGCGACAGATTATGACCTAACGGCTTGCGTCCAGCGTAGCACAGGCGGCGCGGCGACCGCGCGTCAAGATGTGTGAGGGATATGACGACCATGAGCAGCGAGAAGACGAGCCGGTTGACGCCGGCCCCGAAAAAATTGGTCACCCGCATCGCGGCACGTCGGTTTCCGGGAGTAGCGTGTAATGCGCCCTATTCTTCCCGCAGATGGTTGCGTCGCAGCTTTTCGCGCATGATGCAGCGAATGGCGCGATCAGCCAGCCGCTTCCTCGTGGTACCATACTGGACGATGTGGACAGTAAAACCGCCACGCGGACCGCCAAGCACACCGACCTCCTCGACTGTCTCGCATCCCGGCCAGATTCGAATTTCACCAAGACACTCGTTGATCAGCGCTGCGCGCGTGATGCCCGCGGTATGCAGAATAGGAGACCTGCAGGGTACCAGACGTGGCCACATCATCGTCGCTGCCGTGGAGAGCGTCGCGGCTTCGGTCTTGCCTGCTTCGCAGATTGGCCGTTGGAGCCTGAACCATTCGGTTTACAGTGCGTGATAGCGGGCGTCCATTGGAGCGAACATTGCTCCCCGCCTATCCGCACCGACGATCCAAAGTCACACCAGCGGCTTGGTGACGCGCTTCAATGAACCCAGACAAACCCGCTCGTCGCAACCGTCAGTCGCGCCGATTGCCGTGTGACTGTGCTGGAGCAAAAGCTCTGCGGCGATGGGGTCAGCGCGTCTTTTGATCCATCAAGAGTGACCGAGGATTGCTGCGCCATTCCGTAATGCTGCAGCCGAATCGCTCTCGGAACCAACGTGCAAGCGCGCTTTGCGCGGAGAAGCCCAGAAGTGCGGCGACGGCGCTGAGTGAACGATCCTTTTCTTTGATAAGGCGAACCACCGCTTCGGCTCTCTCCTTATCGACGATCTCGGAAAAGCTCTTGCCGCTCTCGGCGAGCCTGCGCTGCACGGTGCGACCGTCGCAGCCCAGATGCTGGGCCACGCGCTCCACCGAGCAGTGCCCCTTTGGCAGCAGTGCCGCGATCAACTCCCGGACCTTGCCATCAAATGTGGATGAGCGTGCGGCAACGGTCTCGATATATCTCTGCGCGTATCTCGCGATCGATGGGTCTGCGGCAGCCATCGGACGATCCATGTCGGTGCTGTGGCAGATGATCCCATCGAATTCGGCCCCGAACACGACATTACACTTGAAGAAGCGCCGATACGTCTGGCGATTGCGTGGTGCCGGATACGTGAAGTGTACGTCCAGCGGCTGCCACCCCGATCCAAGAAAAGCGCTGAGAATGCGATAGGACACCCCTACCGCCAGTTCCACTGCCTGCCGTGCCGGGACGGGGCGGCCAAGCAATATCTCGGGTATGATCACCACGACGTCGCCGTGTCGCTCGATGCGCTGACGCAGCGATTCATTGTGGATGTGCATATAACGTCCGATCGCCTCCATCGCCGCTCCGACGGTTGGCTGGTCGCGCGCAATGAGTGCCACTGGCCCGAGATTTGAAAACCCGCCGCGCTCGGCCAGCCGAAGGCCGAAATCGTCGATCCCCGCGGCGGCCGCGGAGGCCTCCAACAGGCGACGTACGCCACCTCCCGGAATCCGGATATCCGGATCGGTCACGCCAGGTGGCAGACCCACACTTTTCAGCATCCTCGCCGGATCGAGCCCGACGCTGCGCGCGGTCTCCGCATAGTGCATCAGGCAGGCCGCGCGGATCAGGTCGACCATCGCAAAATCCCTCCCTGTCGCGAAATGTAAAGTCGATGTCGTGAATCGTCAAATGCGATGTCGCAGCCCGACGTATTGATTGGGCAAGAAGCGGCCGCACAGCGGCGGCACGACAGGGCGGAAACGGTGGAACAATGATGCGTGCAAGCGAAGCAGCGCATTATCGGCGCGAATCGACTGACCGGCAGCGGCGCAACAATCTCGGTCGTCCCACCGGCCATCACCGCCGAAGCTCTGCCACCGTCACGGCTGATCGGTCGTCAGAGCTGCCCGAACAGCGCCGTCGTGATGGCGGTCTGAGGCCGTGCGACGCCTGCCGAAGCCTGTGCAATGCACGCGCGATGATCGGTCTCCGTGAGCAGCCGCGGACGCCATCGTGACGGCCATGCCTCCGCCCCGCATGAGCACCACCATAATTCCCAGAGCCACCCAACCACACCCAAGCAAACTGGAGCCGGATATGGTTTACGAAACCATCGAAGTGCGCAAAACCACGCCAACGATCGGTGCAGAGATTTTTGGCGTCGATCTCTCGCAGCAATTGAGCAACCGGCAATTCGACGAAATCCATCGGGCGCTGATGGAAAATCTCGTCATCTTTTTTCGAGACCAGCAACTGACGGTCGAACAGCAGAAGACGTTCGGCGCCCGCTTCGGCAAGCTGCACGTTCATCCGAACGCGCCGAAGGGCCTGCCGGACCACCCTGAAATCCTCGTGATCAAGGCCGACGAGAACAGCAAGCGCGTCGCCGGCGAATCCTGGCATTCCGACGTCTCCTGCGACGAGGAGCCGCCGATGGGCTCGATCCTCTATATCCAGGAGATCCCGCCGGATGGTGGCGGCGACACGATGTTCGCCAACATGTACGAAGCCTATGAGAGCCTGTCGGAGCCGCTGCGCAAGATGCTCGACGGGTTGACCGCGATCCACGATTCCTGGAAGGCGCATTCGGACCGCAAGCCCGGCGAGGGAAGCGACATGCAGTTCCCGCGCTTCGAGCATCCCGTGGTGCGTATTCACCCGGAGACCGGCCGCAAGCTGCTGTTCGTCGATCGCGGCTTCACCACAAACATCGTGCAGCTTCGCCGGGCCGAGAGTGACGCGCTGCTCTCCTTCCTGTTTCAGCACATCGAGACGCCAAAGCTGTCGTGTCGCTTCAAGTGGCAGAAAAACTCGATCGCGTTCTGGGACAATCGCTCCGCACAGCACCAGGCAATCTTCGATTACTGGCCGCATCGGCGCTATGGGCACCGGGTCACGATCTGTGGCGACAAGCCGTTCGGCGTCGCCAAGCAGATGTCGAACGCGAGCCTCGCGGCTAGCTGAACGTGCCTTGGTGATCCGGGCTACCTCCTCCGCGACGTGCCAGCAACGCCGACACGGCGGTGACGTCGCCCGAGCCTGATCAACAGCATCCTGACGATTGAAGGTACTCTATGACGGATCATATCGACACGAACTTCCTCACTCGCTGCTTCGGCCTGGCAGGTCGTGCGGTGATCGTCACGGGGGCCGGATCGGGCCTCGGTCGGCAGGCGGCGAAGACACTCGCCGCCGCTGGGGCTGAGGTGGCGTTGCTAGGGCGCCGCGAGCAGCAATTGAAAGAGACCGAAGCCGAAATTCTTGGCGCAGGTGGGCGTGCATGGAGTTTCCCGGTCGACGTGACCGACCAGAAGGCGCTGACCGGGGTTCTGGATCAGATTCAGCAGGACATGTCCTCGCTGTGGGCACTGGTCAACAATGCCGGAGTCGGGGGACGCAGTCCGCTGGCCGAGGTCAGCGAAGCGGCGGTCGACAACATCTTCGGCGTGAATACCAAGGCGGCACTGTTTGTGGCAACAGCTTTTGCGCGGCGCCTCATCGCGCTGCGCACCCCGGGTCGCATCGTCAATATCTGTTCACTCGCAGTACAGTCGAATCCGGCGGGTCTGGGAATCTACGGGGCCAGCAAGGCGGCTCTCGAGCACCTGACCCGCACCATGGCTCGCGAATGGGTGGCGCAAGGCATCAACGTGAATGCCATCAACCCGGGCTTCATCGAGACGGATATCAACCGTGCCATGCTGCAAACCGCAGCGGGAAAACAGATGATCGAACGCTTGCCACGCAAGCGGGTGGGCTCGCCTGAGGCTTTGGACGGTGCGATCTTGCTGCTGGCGTCGCCAGCCAGCGCCTTCATCACCGGTTCGACGCTGATCGTCGATGACGCGCAACGCTTCGGAGCCATCTAAAGGCCCAATCCAATCTGGATCGAGAACCTCGTAGCGAACGTGACCATCCACGGGAGGCAAGAATGCTCTGGAAGAAGCGCCCCACTGCGGTACTGGCCGGCTTGCTGGTCATTCACGTGCTGGCTCACATCGACCGCAACATGTTGCTGGGCTTCTCGCCGCAGATCATTACGGACCTCAAGATCAGCAACACCCAGTACGGCTTTCTCGTGGGAGTGGTGTGGGTCCTGAGCTTCGGCTTCATGGCCCTTTTTCTCGGGTCGCTGGCCGACCGGTTTAGCCGCACGCGCATCATCGCCGTCGGCGTGTTCATCTGGAGCCTCTGTACCTGGGCTTCTGGTCACGCCCAGAGCTTCGAGCAGATGGCGTTGGCGCGCTTCTTTGTCGCCAGCGGCGAGGCGGCCCTGGTGCCTGCTGCCGTTTCAATCCTGACGGAGCTGTTCTCGGAGCAGAAGCGCAGCACAATCATGGGCATCTTCTTCATGGGCATTCCCATGGGGATCGGCGCCAGCTTCCTGCTGGCTGGCACGTTCGGAGCGTCGCTTGGTTGGCGCTCAACGTTCTATGCCTTGGGAGGTCTGGGGATTGTCATCGCCGTGCTGCTGGCCTTCCTGAAGGAGGATCGCAGCCAGACCATGACTCACGAGCGCGGCGCACCGTTCGTTCAGCAAGTCCGCACGGTGCTGGGCTTGATGCGGAGCCGTCCGCCGCTGTTGTTCCTGATCATTGGGTTCGTCTTGCTTCACATCCTCTTCGCCGGCCTGTCGTTCACTCAGCTCTGGATGGTGAAGGAGAGAGGTATGGACACGTCGTCTATCGCGGTGCACATCGGTACATTCCAGTTGCTGTTTGGCGCAATGGGGTCTGTCATCGGTGGTGTCGTCGGCGATCGCCTGGCGCGTCGACTTCCCGGGGGCCATCCGGCTGTCATCGTCCTGTTCATTGCCACGTGCGCTGTCCCAATGGTCGCCTATCGCTTCGTCGCTCCAGGTTCCTGGGCGTTCTATGTTGGCATGTGCGCCGGATTTTTTCTGCCATTGGCCTGCTATGGGTCGGCAAATGCCGCGATCATGGGCATGGTGCCGGCCCAGACACGTTCCACGGTGGCCGGGTTCACGATGCTGTGCATCAATGTTTTTGCGATCGCCATCGGAAACTTGGCGGCTGGCCGAGCGGTCGACGTGCTTGTGGCGCAGTGCGTTTCCTCCCCGCTGACGCACGTGGTTCTGGCGACCGATTTCATCGGCATCGGCTCGGGAGCTTTCTTTGCGCTGGCCGCCTTCTTCTCAGCGCGGCAGCGTGATTTGGTGATCCACGTGCCTGCCCGTGCGTAGTGGGGACCGAAAGCGTGGATTGAGAGATTTGATTCGCAGGAGCCAAACGCATGAAGAAATCGTGCGCCATTTGCGACCATTCCAAATAGAACTGCGAACTCCACCGTTGCTCTCATTCGCCGCTCACGCGCCGGCGATGTCAATCGCTGCTGATCGACCACCATCGGACGAGACGCGAATCCGGCCTGCTCACTCGTGAAGCGACGACAGGAATTGTCTGAGCTCGGGCGTCTTGGGGGCGGCGAACAACTCATCCGGCGAACCCATCTCGTGGACGCGCCCCTGGTGCATGAAGATAAGTCGATCCGACACCTTGCGCGCAAAGCTCATCTCGTGGGTGACCATCAGAAGGGTCATGCCCTCCTCGGCGAGGCTCTCGACGACCCGCAAGACCTCCCCGACGAGTTCGGGATCGAGCGCGGACGTGATTTCATCGCAGAGCAGCACGGCCGGCTCCATGGCGAGTGCGCGGGCAATCGCCACGCGCTGCTGCTGTCCGCCCGACAGGCGATCCGGCATGGCGTCGAATTTGTCGGTGAGCCCGACGCGGGCCAGCAGGCCGCGCGCCTGATCGGCAGCTTCGCTTGAGACCTTCCTCTTCACGAGGCCGGGGGCCAGCATGATGTTGCGGCCCGCCGAGAGGTGCGGGAACAGGTTGAAGCTTTGGAAGATCATGCCGACGCGCTGCCGGAGCGCCCGCATCGCATTGGGGTCGCCATGGATCAGCGGCTTGCCGTCGACCGTCAGGCTGCCTTCCTGAAACGCCTCCAGTCCGTTGATACAGCGCAGCAGCGTCGATTTGCCGGACCCGGAGCGGCCGATGATCGCCACGACCTCGCCGGGCTGGACCGTCAGGTCGATCCCCTTGAGGACCTCGTGCGTTCCGAACGACTTTCGCAACCCCTTGATCTCAACGATGGGCTGCATGGAGCTTCCTCTCAAGGTTCTTCGCGACGAGGCTGATGGGATAACAGAGCACGAAGTAGAAGAGCCCGACGCAGCTGTAGACGACAAAAGGACGGAACGTGGCGTTGGTCACCATCGAGCCGGCCTTGGTGAGCTCGACGAAGCCGATCACGGATGCGAGCGCAGTACCCTTGATGACCTGGACCAGAAAACCGACCGTGGGTGCGATGGCGATCGTGAGCGCTTGCGGCAGGACGACGTAACGAAGGTTCTCGCTGAACGAGAGCGCCAGGCTGGTGCCGGCTTCCCATTGGCCGCGCGGCACGGCCTCGACGCAGCCGCGCCAGATCTCGACCAGGAAGGCGCTGGTATAGAGCGTGAGCGCCAGTGTCGCGGCGGTCCAGGCCGAGGTGTTCAGGCCGAGCAGCGCAATCCCGAAATAGGCGAGAAAGAGTTGCACCAGCAGCGGCGTGCCCTGGAACAGCTCGACATAGCCCTCGACAAGCGCCCGCCCGATCCGCGACGGCGAGAGCCGCAGCACGAGCAATGCAGCGCCGACCACGCCTCCGCCGAGGAAGGCGATCAGCGACAGCACCACGGTCCAGCGCGCCGCGAGGGCGAGGTTGCGCAGGATGTCCCAGAGCGTGAACTCGACCACGGTCAGCGTCCGAACACGAATCTGGGTCCTGCCCAGCGCAGCAGCCGCCGGACCGTGAACGCCAGAACGAGATAGATCGCGGCGACGATGATGAAGGCTTCGAACGACCGGAAATTGCGGCTCTGGATCA
Organism: Bradyrhizobium uaiense; assembly: GCF_010811875.1. GTDB lineage: Bacteria > Pseudomonadota > Alphaproteobacteria > Rhizobiales > Xanthobacteraceae > Bradyrhizobium > Bradyrhizobium uaiense. The sequence continues at coordinate 26,561 of NZ_VKHP01000021.1, read as the reverse complement.
GGCTGGTCGCGAAGGTCAGTTCAGGCACCGAGATCTGGCCGCACACCGCTGAGCCGAGCATGACGATGATGATCTGGCTGACCAGCGCGGGCCATATCCGGGCAAGCGCCGGCGGGGTGACGACGTAAACGAAAGTCTGCGTCGGCGAGAGCGCGAGGCTGATCGCGGCTTCGCGCTGTCCCCGCGGCGTTGCCTCTATTCCGGCGCGAACGATCTCCGTCGCGTAGGCGGACAGGTTGACGACCATGGCGATCACGGACGCAACTTCGGGCGACAGGCGAAAGCCGGCGGCGGGCAGCCCGAAGAAGATGAAGAAGAGCTGGACGATGAAGGGCGTGTTGCGGATCAGCTCGACGTAGGCGCCGACCACAGTTTGAAGCAGCACCGGCCCCTCGCTTCTGGCCCACGCGAACGCGATGCCGGTCAGGACACCCAGCACGGCCGACACCGCCGTCAGGCCGAGCGTCCAGGCGACGCCGACGAGCAGCAGCGGCCAGCTCGCCAGGACAGCACCGAAATCCAGTTCAACCGTCATGCATCCAGCCCAGGGTGAAATGCGTTCGCCTAGATCGGCAGGTCGCCGGCTTCGCGGCCCAGCCACTTCTTGCACAGCCGGTCGATCTCGCCGGACTTGCGCGCTTCCGCGACGATCTCGTTGACCCGGGTCCGAAGGGCGTCCTCGCCCTTCGCGACGCCGATGAAGTTCGGACTATCCTTGAGCAGGAATTTGTACTCGAGACCGAGCGAGGAATTCTTTTGCATGATCGTGGACGCAACCTGGGCGCTCGTCGCGACGAGTTGCGTCTGGCCGGCCAGGAAGGCCGAGATGGTTGCGTTGTTATCCTCGAAGCGGCGGATCTCGGCGGTCGCGGGCGCGACCTTGGTCAGTTCCTGATCGTCGACCGAACCGCGCGTCACTGCGATGGACTTGCCGGCAAGATCTTCGGCCGCCTTCACGGCCGCGGCCTTCGGCGCGAACACCGCAATGAAGAAAGGCGAATAGGCGATCGTGAAGTCGACGACCTTCTCGCGCTCCGGGTTCTTTCCGAGCGTGGAGATGACGAGGTCGACCTTCTTGGTCTGGAGATACGGAATCCGGTTCGCAGTCGTGACCGGGACGAGTTCGACCTTGGCGTTGAGCTTTGCGGCAACGAATTTCGCCATGTCGACGTCGAGGCCCTGCGGCGCCATGTCCGCGCCAACGAAGCCGTAAGGCGGGAAATCCGTCGGGATCGCGATCTTGATCGTCTTGGATTTTGTAATGTCGTCGAGCGCATTCTGGGCCTGCGCGGCGCCCGCGATCAGGACGGCGCAAGCGGCGAGAGCACAAACGGCGGTCCGGCGGGTCGTCTTGGACGTCATGGCGTACATGGAAACCTCCTAGCTGGTGGACCGCGCCGGCCTCGCCGGGCGCGACTTGGCGACTGATCTTGTATGCAAGTCACGTGCCGGGCGATCGACCGGTTGAAGAGCCTCGCGAAGCAGGGAAACAGAATCGCGCTCGGACGGTACCGACAGCTTGACGTCCCATGTCCCGAGATGAGCCGACATCGCGGACGCGGCTGCCGCCAAGTCGCCGGCATGCAGGATCTCGACGATCTCGCGGTGTTCGTTGAAGGACCGCGTGGCGTCCTTCCACGACTGAAAGCGCATCGCCGCGAGCGTGGTGCGCACGGTCAGGTCGCGCAAGGATTCCGCCAGAATGCTGTTGCCGAGACATTGGGCAAGGCAGACGTGAAAATCGCCGAGCAGGAAGCTGCGCAAGCCGGCATTATCGCGGGAAAATGACGCTTTTTGACGCTTGATATGTGCATCTAGTCGCCTGAGCGACTCAGGGCTCACCTGCCTTGCGTTGTTCAGAATCCCGACCTCGATGATGCGCCGCGATTCAAACACTTCTTGCGCCTGCTCTCGCGTCACCTCGACGACGTACCACCCCCGGCGCGGACTGACGTTGACCAGACCACGCGCACTCAGCCGCGTGAGAGCTTCCCGAACCATTGTCCGGCTGCAGCCGAAAACAGCGGCGAGATCCTGCTCGCCGAACCGCGAGCCGGGCTCAAACTTTCCGGCGAGTAGGGCCTCCAGGAGGCGCTCGGCGATATCGGCGGACGTCTGCATTCCGCGCAGCATAGCTACGCCAGAACAGGTATACAAGATAAGCGGGCGGGGCGCTCCCAAATTTGGGGGCGGTTCAAAAGTGCAGCACGACCTCGCCAAGGCGGAGCACCTGCGCGGAAACCCTGGCCGCCGGTGCCGCAAACAGCAGGCCCGTGCAGGAGCCGGTCGTGATCACGTCGCCGGCCCGCAACGGTCGGCCGCGCGCCTCCGCGTGCCCCGCGAGCCAGACCAGTAGACGCCAGGCGTCGCTGGCGGGATTGCCGCCCCGCGTCGATGCGACGGTCTGACCGTCAAAAGCCAGCTCCGCGCGCACGTCGCGAAGATCGAGCGTCGCAGGATCGATCGCGGATGGCTGACCAAGGATGAGCGCGCCATGGCTCTGAAAATCGGCGAGCTTGGCCAAAGCAGGACTCTCCGACCAATTGGCGAGCCGGGTCTCGACAACCTCGACGACCGGAAGCAACGCCTCCACGGCCCGGATGCAATCGGATCGGGACGGCGCGCCCACAAGGTCACGCCCGAGGCGTAGTCCCACCTCGACCTCGACACCCCGCATACGCCACTCAGCTCCGTCGAACGCTGAAGGCGAGCTGGAAATTCCGATTACTGGACAGGGCGCTCCCATCGGCTCGGCCTCTGGGTCGGCCGCTCCGACCTTCCAGCCGGCAACAGGTCCGAGTTGACGGGCGACGATGTCCTGAACGGCATAGGCAGCAGTTCGATCCGGCAGCTCGATATCTCGCCATGAGGCCGGGGTCCCGCTCCGGCGCGCCTCGAGCAATCGCTCGGCGAAATCTGGGACACTCATCGCTGCACCTTTCGGATTTTCGGATCCGGCCAACTCGGCCGCCATGGGTGCATGTCGTCATAGAGGCGCGCGAGCGCCAACAAGGCGCTGTCCTCCCCGCGTCGGCCGACGATCTGGAATCCGGTCGGGAGACCATCGACAAAGCCGCTGGGCACTGCAATCGCCGGCAAGCCCGCCGCGTTGGCGAAGGCCGTGAAGACGGCGTGTCCGCGAGGGCCGACGGGCTCGCCGGCAATGACGAGAGGATGTGTTTCATTTGCCGGCCAGGGCAGGGCTGCCGTGGCTGGCGTAAGAATGGCGTCGTGGTGCGAGAAGATGACGGCGAGCTCGCGTTCAAGCTCGCGGACCGCAGCGAACACCTCGAAGAGCAGCGTCGCGGACGCACTCCGTCCGGCCTCAAGGGCGGCTCGGCTCGCGGGCGTCAGGAGATCGAGGTCGAGCGGTACTGCGCGCCGCGACAACTCGTCGAATTGCCCTGCGCACTCGATCATCCAAGCAAGTCCCACACTGGAGAGCGTCGGCCAAAGCGCGTTGACGCGGTCGGCGATCCCGAATTCGACGGCTTCTTCGACGACGCAGCCCAGCGTCTCGAAGCGATGAGCGGCCGCCCGCACCTCGGCATCGATTGCTGGATCGACCGGATGGGTTCCGAAGCGAGGCACGAACAGGATGCGGCGCAGCGGTGCTCCGTCCGGCAACGCGCGCCCCGCTAGAGTGTCGGTCATCGTGCTGACGTCTCGAAGGCTACGGCCGACCGCTCCCACGACTTCAAAATCCTGAAAAATCTCGGGCAGCCCGCCGCCACGCGGGACGATTCCCATCGACGGCTTGAAGCCGTAGAGACCGGTATGCGACGCAGGCCTTCGCGTTGACCCGCCACCATCCGTTGTGAGTGCAAGCGGGCCGCAACATGCGGCAACAGCGGCGACCGCGCCGCCGGATGAACCGCCAGGTGTGAGGTCCGCGCGCCACGGATTGCCGGTCGTCCCCGCCAGGGCATTCGTCGTGGTGCCCTGCATGGCGAATTCGGGACAGTTCGTCTTGCCAAACAGAACGGCGCCGGCCGCTCGAAGTCGCGCCACGGGCGCTTCGTCGCGCGGCGCGACATAGCCCTCCAGGAGCCGGCTGCCCCAGCTCGTCGAGAGCCCGGCCACGTGAACGTTGTCCTTGACGCTGATCGGCACCCCATCCAGCGGGCTGATCGGTTCGCGCCGTGCCCAGCGGCGCGCGCTTTCCTCTGAAGCCCGCCTCGCATTCTGGTCCAGTGACACGAACATGTTCAGCGCGGATTGGCAGGCGGCGGCTCGCGCCAGGCACGCCTCGAGCGCTTCGATCGGCGTGAACTCGTTGGCGCCGAAGCCGTCCACGAGTTCGGCGGCGTCGAGCTGCCACAAGTTCAGCATGTCGAGAACTCCAGAATTGCAACGAACAATCTCATGCGCGATGTGCCCGGGCAGCGCAACAGGACGTCTCGGGCGGAAGCCAGATCTAACGTCGCGCATCTCCTCCCAAAAAGATCAATGATTCATATCTGTATTTCAATGACATATGAGTTCGTAGTTTTGTTCCGGATGGCGCGCCATCTCTCTCATAAGAAATTGCGCGTTGGCTGGCCTGTACATCGTGGCGCTTCTTCCCAAATTAGACAGGGTGCTGCTCAGGACCGGCGACGATGCACCTTTGAGAACGTTGCTTGTCCCACAATGGAGAAGCAGTGCGGGGGAGAGAGTGTCAGTCAATCCCCTTTGAGAGATAACGCTTTTTCGACTTTCATGGACTAAAACCTACCAATTCAACTACCCGCAGAATTGAAAATTCCTCTGCGTGAGCACGTTGGTCGAAGGCGGGCACTATCGGGAGTGGGACTTAAGGATGGACGCCCAAATACTGATCGAGGAGAAGATCCGCTGCGGCGGGTCCGCCGCTGACGCGCGCAACTGCCCTGAGATCGCCGTGAGAAGCAGGCACCCTCGCCGAGGCGAGGCGCTGGACCGGCTGTGCCGCCCCCACGGGCCTCAACGGAGGCGGCCCCCCGAGTCCGGCAGAACCTCCTGCTGGCATCGGAGGCGGCCCTCCCAATCGGCGGAGGTGGCGGGAATTGCGCAAACGTCGCAGCTGGCACCTGCGAGATCGCTGCGAACGTGGCAGCCAGCGTCATAGGGACATAGCGTTTCCTTTGCTAGAATTGCGGTTCAAGGGTCGGCGCTGGCGCAGCGCGCGGGAAGCTTCGCCCGGGCTCGGGGATTTCGTGCACCGGAGCATCGGCCCCATGCAGTTGATCGCTGTGATCAGGATGAACTCTAAACCACGCCACATACAGCGCCGGCAGGAACAGCAAGGTCAGCAGCGTACCGACGATGATGCCGCCCATCATGGCAAAGGCCATCGGGCCCCAGAAAATTTCGCGGGCGATGGGAATCAGCGCGAGACTGGCGGCCGCGGCCGTCAGCAGGATCGGGCGCATACGATGCTCGGTTGCTTCCACCACTGCATCCCAGGCCGGCCTGCCCTCCTTCTTCAGATCCTCGATCTGCACGATCAGGATCACCGAGTTCCGGACCAGGATGCCGATGAGGGCGAGTACGCCGAGGATGGCGACGAAGCCCAGCGGCGCCCCACTCGGCAGCAGCGCCATGACGACACCGATCAACGCGAGCGGCGCGACCGCGAACACCAGGAACAGACGCGAAAAGCTCTGCAGCTGCACCATCAGCACCGTGGCCATAACGAACAGCATCAGCGGCACCACCGCGATGATCGGCCCCTGGCTCTTGGCACTCTCCTCCACCGAGCCGCCGATCTTCACCGAGTATCCCGCGGGCAGCTGCTTGGTAAATTCCGCCACCTTCGGCGCGAGCTGATCGACGACCGTCTTCGGCTGAACTTTGCTGACGACGGCGGCTTTCAGAGTGATGGTCGGAATCCTGGCGCGGCGCCAGATCGTGGGCTGCTCCAGCTCGTAGCGCAGATTGGCAACCGCCCCGAGCGGAACCGATTGGCCGCCGAGCCCGGTCAATTGCAGGTCGCGCAGCGTATCGATCGAGGCGCGTTCCGGCGCGGTCGCCCGTCCCGTGACATTGACCAGATAGATGCTGTCGCGCACTTGCGTGACCGGCGTGCCCTGGAGCACGGAGTTCAGCGTGGTGGCGATGTCTTCCGACGTGACGCCAAGCTGGCGTGCCTTGTCCTGGAGCACGTCGACCTTGACGACGCGCGCGGGCTCCATCCAGTCGAACACGACGTTCCCCAGATCAGGATTGCTGCGAATAACCCCGGCAAGTTTCTGCGACAGGTCGCGGACCTCAGCGATATCGGGGCCGCTCAGACGATATTGCACCGGACGTCCCACGGGAGGGCCAACCTCGAGCAGCTTGACGTAGGTGTCGGTGCCCGGGAAGGTTTTCCGCAAGTAGTCCTCGAACTGCGACTTGAGGCGATCGCGCGCAGCAATACCCCCTTTGGTCACGATCACTTGCTGGCCAAACCATGTGTTGGCGGTCTGCAGATCGAATGACAGCACGAAGCGCGGCGCGCCGGTACCGACAAACGTCGACCAATGCTCGACTGAACCGTTGCCCTGCAATTGCTCGCGCTCGAAGCGCGCCATCTGCGTATTGGTGTCGGTGATCGAGGCATTCTGCGGCAGATTCCAGTCGATCACGAGCTCGGCGCGGTCCGACGAGGGAAAGAACTGCTGCTGCACGAACTGCAAGCCGAACACGGCCAGCAGGAAGGCGCCGGCCGTCACGGTGACGGTGCTCCACCGGTGATGCATACAGAACAGCAGCAGGCGCGCGAACATCTGCGCCAGGCGGCCCTTCTGCCCGTGATGCCCCTTCATCCTGGCCGGCAGGATGGTGACGCCGAGCAGCGGGGTGAACAAGACGGCCACGATCCAGGAGACGATCAATGACACCGCAATCACCACAAACAGGGTGAAAGTAAACTCGCCGGCATTGCTGCTGTTGAGCCCGATCGGGATGAAGCCGGCCACGGTGACAAGCGTTCCCGTCAGCATCGGGAACGCGGTCGACGTGTAGACGTGGGTTGCCGCCTTTTCGAGGGGATCGCCGATCTCGAGCCGCGCCACCATCATCTCGACCGCGATCATGGCATCGTCGACCAGCAGGCCAAGCGCGATGATCAGGGCCCCAAGCGAAATACGTTGCAGCGAGATGCCGCAATAAGCCATCACAACGAAGGTGATCGCGAGCACGAGCGGAATGGCGATGGCGACCACGAGACCGGCACGCAAGCCGAGACTCAGGAAGCTGATGCCGAGCACGATGATGACGGCCTCGAACAACGCTTCGGTGAAGCCGGAAACGGCATGTTCGACCACGACGGGCTGGTCGGCCACGAGGTGTACGCCGACACCGATCGGCAGGTCGGCGATGATTCCAGCCATCTCCTTTTTCAACCCCTCGCCGAACTTGAGCAAATTGGCACCGGATTTCATGCCGATCGCGAGCGCGATGGCGGGCTGACCATTGTATCGGAACAGGGTTGACGGCGGATCGGCGTAGCCGCGCGTGATGGTCGCAACATCGGTTAGCGGGAAGAAGCGATCGTTGATGCGGAGATTGACTGCCTTGAGGCTCGCCTCTGAGGCGAACTGGCCGTTCACGCGCACGCTGATCCGCTCCGGCCCCTCCTGGAACACGCCGGAGGGCGCCACCGCGTTCTGCCCTTGCAGCGAATTCATGATGGCGTGGACATCGAGGCCGAGGGCCGCGATCTTGCGGGTGGAGAATTCGAGATAAATCACCTCATCCTGCGCGCCGAGAATGTCGACCTTGCCGACATCGGGCACCGTCAGCACCTTGGCCCGGATGTCCTCGACCTGGTCGCGGAGCTGTCGCTGGCTCAAGCCGTCGCTGGTGAAGGCATAAACGTTGCCGAAGACGTCGCCGAAACGGTCATTGAAACCGGGTCCGATCACGCCTTGTGGGAAATCGCCCCTGATGTCCGCGATCATGTTGCGGACGCGCACCCAGGTCGGCTTGACGTCGGCCGCCTTGGTCGAATCGCGCAAGTAGACGAAGACGGTGGTCTGGCCTGCGACCGTCACGCTCTTGGTGTAGTCGAGCGATTCCAGTTCCTCCAGCTTCTTCTCGATCCGGTCGGTAACCTGGCGCGTCATTTCCTCGGGCGAGGCGCCCGGCCACTGCGCCTGGATCACCATTGTCTTGATGGTGAAGTCAGGATCTTCCTGCCGCCCGAGTTGGAGATAGGCAAACAGGCCTGCCGCCATGAAGGCGATCATGAAATACCAGACGAGCGAGCGATGGCCGAGCGCCCAGTCCGAGAGGTTGAACGACTTCATGGCTCTTGATCCTGTTCGATACGGACATGTTGTCCGGGCTTGAGGCTATGAATTCCGGCGGTGACGACCCGGGTGCCTTCGGCAAGCCCGCCGGTGACGCGGATGCCCGCCTGTTCGGCGACACCATCGATCTTCTGCAGCGAGACGGTGCCGGCGGACTGATCGACCACCCAGACGAAATCGGCGCCGTCCCTGGCGAGCACCGCTGATGCGGGCAGGCGCAAGACCCTGCTCTGGTCCTTCCCGAGCCTTGCCGTGACGGTCGCGCCAAGACGGAAGCTTTCGGGCGGGTTCTCGAGCGCAATACGGACACGTCGCAGCCGCGTCACCGCATCGGCCTGCGGCGCGATTTCGCGGATGCTGCCTTCGACCTGAACCGCGGGAAGGAGCTGCAGGCTGACGGTGAACGGGAGACCGACTTCGAGCGGCACAGGTAGGTCTTCCCCGATATCGACGACCGCCTCGCGAATGTCCGGCCGCGCGACCGTCACTACGGTTTGACCGGGCGAAACCACTTGGCCGACTTCAGCGCCGACGGCGGTAACGACGCCGCCGAAGTCCGCCTTGATCTGGGCATAGCCGAGTTGCTCGATGGCTTTGGTCAGGTTCGCCTGCTCCTGCGCGACGCTTGCTTCGGCGCCGGCGCGGGCCTGCTCGGCATTATCCAGCGTCTGCCTGGTGGTCGCATCGCTGGTGATGAGCGTGCGCTGCCGCTCCTCCGTGGCCCTGGCCGTCGCAAGCTGCGCCTCGGCCTTCGCAAGCTGAGCTTTGGCCGCGCGAACGGCGAGATCGAGTGCGGTGGGATCGATCGTGCCGATGATTTGTCCTTCACGGACGATGTCGCCAACGTAGACCGGGCGCGAAGTCAGCCGTCCGAGTACGCGAAAACCAAGGTTGGTCTTGTAGCGCGGCTCGACGGCGCCGACGGCAACCGTGCCGTCACCGCTGTTCTGCTTGGCCACCATTGAGAGCACGGGGCGCACGGGCTCCGGCGCCTTCGTCTCCTGCTGACAGCCGGTGAGCAACGAGGCCGCCGCGAGCGTGCCAGCGATCATCATGACCTGTCGCTTCATGACTGACCTCCCTCCTCAGTGACCGACTGGCCGACGCTCAGAAGCTTGCCGCCGTCGACGACGACGCGCTCGCCGGGCTCGAGGCCTGCCTTGATCAGCACCTGGCCGGCCTCGTAAGCGCCGACCGTGACGGGCTTCAGCGACGCTGTCTGCGTTTTCGGGTCGACCGTCCAGACAGCAGGCTTCCTGCCCGCGGCCATCAGCGCGCTCCAGGGCAAGGTGATGTCCTTCTGAGCTTTCGTCTTGACAGTTCCCGCGACGGCGCTGCCCAGCGTCATCGCGGCCGGCGGATTTTCGATGGACACTTTGACGCGGATCGTGGAGCTCTTCGCGTCGATCGCCGGTGAGATCTCTCTCACCTCACCCATCGCGGTCACGCCGGGGTCGGAGACCAGCGCCAGCGTGACGCGGCGGCTGTCGGTCTCGCCAAGAAATACGGATTCATAGACCTCAAAGACGGCATCCCGCTCCCCATCTTGGGCAAGCGAGAACACAGGTTGGGCAGCCGGAACGACCTGGCCGACCTCGAGGTTTCGAGCTGTAATGACACCGTCGGCTTCAGCGCGCAGGACGGTATAGCCGAGCGCATCCCCAGAGGTGCCCAGTTGAGCCTTGGCGGCTTCCAGCACGCCCTCTGCGGTTCGTAAACCTTCCTGGGCCTGATCGTACACGGTCCGGGTGGTGAAGCCGCTCGCGATCAGCGCTTTCTGCCGCTCGAACGTAGCCTTCGCCACGCGCAGCTGGGCTTCGGCCGACGCCACTGCCGCGGTCGCGGCATCGACGTCGGCTTGTTGCTCCGCCGGATCGAGCCGGGCGAGAACGTCGCCTTTGTTGACGTGAGCACCGACGTCCGCGGTGCGGGCAACCACGCGTCCGCTGAGGCGGAAAGATAGATCGGCACGGAAGCGCGCCTGGATCTCCCCGGTCAGCGTGAGGGAGGCTTGCCGGTCACGCGGCTGAACGATCGTGGTCCGGACCAGTGTGGCGCGCGTGGCCGTCTGCGCCGCGCGGTCGTTGCAGCCGCTCAGCGCGACGCCGGCAAGCACGGCCGCCGCGACGAGGACCTTCGCCGCAGGGAGCGTCCGAAGCGGATCGGTCGGGTTGGAAGAATGGGTTGTCATGAGGCGTCCGTAGGATGGGAAGGCGACAGCAGCCCGCCAAGGACATCGGCGGACTGACTGGGGACGACCAGGTCGCGGTCGTGCTGGCACAGCAATCCCGCAAGGGGATCAATCACAGCGGTAGGCCCGCGTTGATCGGCCGCTGCGCGGGCGTTGAACACCACTTTGTCTGGAGCGGCAGCTCTCGTGCGGCGCGGAACCCTCATCTGGCGCGTCGCGATTGACCGGTTTGGACCCAGTTCGCGCTCGCTGAGCGGGAACGAGAGGACAATCGAGGTGAATTCGGCGCCAAAGCCTTGCTCGATCCGGCCGCCGAGAGCCCTGGCAAGATCTCTCGCTGTTCGCAATTCGCGGTCAGAGACGTCACGCGCCGGGCGCGAGCCGTTGTCCAGGACGACGCAATTCACCAGGGTGCCGGCGCGCGTCAGCTTGACCTTGATCTGCCCGGCCCGCGCGTCGAAGCAGGCGTGCCTAGCCGCGTGCATCACGAGTTCATGGACGATCAGTCCCAGGTGCCAGCAGCGCTCCGGCTGAAGCGCGAGGCAGTGAGTCGCGAAGGCCAGTTGAATGTTCATCCGGTCCAGCAGCGCCCGGCGCATGCCACGTCCCAGTTTGCGAATGTAGGTGGCGGCGTGAATCAGCGTATCTCCCGCGGGCATCGCCAGAGCGCGATGCACGTCGGCATAACCGTGCAGCAGTTCCACGACATCGCTGAGTGCGCTTTTGGCTTCCTTCCCCTCAGCCCGAATAGCGGCGGCGGAGACAAGACCAATGGCGAAGGCAACCCCGTTGGTGACCCTGTGATGCAGTTCGCGCAACAGAACGCGCTCCAGCAAGCCGGACGGGTCTGGGCTCAAGACAGTCACGACACTCTCCTCATTTTGCTCGGACGATTGGGCTCGAACGCCCCACCTCTGCGAGCCTGGTCGTCGCGGAAGCATTCGCCAGGCCCGCAGCCATCGAGGCTCGCTTTAATAAACTATACCGTATATTTTCTTTTCCTTGCCTTTCTTCGCAGCCCATGTCAAGTGGGAAAGCGACGCGCACAGACTCGTGATTTTGGAGGTCCAAGAATGAAGAAGACGAAGCGAGGCAGACCGCCCAAGGATCTTGCCGGCGACGCGCAGGCGCGAATTCTCGATGCAGCCCAGCAACTGTTTCTCGAAAAAGGCTTCCGCAGCGCAAGCATCGACGACATTTCCGAACTTGCTCCCGCGAGCAAGCCGACCATCTATGCTCACTTCCCCGGCAAAGAAGCACTGTTCGCGGCCGTGGTGGCCCGCAGCATCGACGGGCTGACGGATTTTGAAGGCTTCTCGCCCGAAGGCCGCACCATCGAGGACAAGTTGATGAGCCTCGGAACCGCCATTATCGACAGGGTTATCGAGGAGTCGCTCGGCATGGTCCGGGCGACGATCGCCGAATCTCAGCGGTTTCCCGAACTGAGCCGCAACGTTCACGACGCCGCACGCGATCGCTCCCTGGCCGCGGTGTCGCAGTGGCTGGATAACGCCACACAGAAGCTCGCCCGCTCACCAAGGGGTCCGTTCAGCGCCAAACGAAGCCGCGCCACGGCGCAGATATTCCTCGACCTGATCCTGCTGCCGATGCTGTTTCGATCGCTCATCGGCGAGCCGCCGAAAGACCTGAAGAAGGAGCTTCCCGGATTCGTGCGAGAACGGGTCGGCTTTTTCCTGGCGGCATGCGAGTCGGATTGGTAGCACTAGTTGCAGGCTTGCCGTCTTATCGCGAGGCGCCGGAGCCGATCCGTCAGCGGCCTACCGGCAGTTCCAGGTGCGATGCTATCTTGAGCGCTTGCACTAACGGCGTGCGGCGCAGCGCACCCGTACAGAAACTCAACATTTCGTCGAAGCTTGGTCGAAGCGTCGTCACACCGGTCCGCGAGGGATCGAGATAGACATCCATGGCTGCCAGAAGACAGCGGGTTAATGCCATCGGATTGCCGTCCCGTAACTCCCCGTTTTCTTGCCCGGTGCCGATCACTGGCCGGACCAGCCCCCTGATCTGGTCTTCGTAGGCGAGGACGACGAACCAATTCTGCCGAACGGCCAACGCCACAAGGTCCTGCAATCTCCGGTCCTTTGCAGGTCGACCTTCGTTACATTCGGCAATCGCCTTCAGGATGGTAGTCAGGCGCCGCAGCGCCGACCCGCCGCTGCGCCCCGCCTCGGCTGCAGCGCTCAGGATGTCGTCGAGCACCTCTCCTACGACGGCCTCCTCGATCGCCCGCTTTGAGTGAAAGAAGCGATAGACGTTGGCTGAGGACATCGACAAGCTCCGCCCGATGTCGGCCACGGTGGTCTTGTTGTGACCAATCTGACAATAGAGAGTCTTGGCTGCCTGCACGATTCTGTAGCGCCCGTCCGCATTCCTGGTCCGCTCGTCAATCTGCTCGCGCATGATGCTTCTCACCGGGCCGGCAGATTCGTGAGCTCGCAGCGGCAGGCTTCGCCGAAATCGCGCAATGGGTCTATTTCCTCGATAAAGTTGGGCAGATCCACAAACGTGCGATTTGGCGACAGGTAGGTTTCGATGATCAGGCGCCCGGTGCGCTCGGCGGCCTGAACGACCTCGTTGCTCGAGAGAATTCGCATTCGTCCCACCAGCGTATGGAGACTGACGAGCTGCGGAATTTCTGCCTGATCATTGATCAGGGCGTCGGCGTAGAGCCGTGATGCTTCCTCGATGAAGCTGCGATACAGCCGCTCGCGCTTCGAGAACGAGCGGGTGTGATGACGCTCACGCAATCTACGTCGTCGGCTGAACCATCCACTCACGATGGTCGAAACCGATCCAAAGGCAGAGCCGCCGAATGCGGCCAAAGCCGGAATGTACATGGTAGTCATGATGTCGCTCCTGTTTCCAAAACGATTGATGCAATCTGCGCGGATATGATCTCGCCCCTGCGAAGCTGCTTCTATTTGGTCCCGTCTGATCCGGTACTCGCCTGCTCGAACACTGTTTTGCACGCTTCGCTGAGATCCGACTTCCTGAGCCGCAGACAGGCTTCTCCTGACGGATCGGGAATGTAGGCACTGCATAAGCGAAAGGCATCGGGCGCACAGGCCGCCCTCTGCTCCGGAGTGCCGCGGTTCTCTTGGGCGGGTGCGCTCGCAACCGCGACCACGGCTCCGATGAACAGCGCCGGCATCAATCTCATCAGGTCGAATCCTTTCACCGCTTGACGTTTCCGGTTCGCCGGAGCGGAGCCTCGCTTCGCCGTAACGCGTTTGTGAGGCCCTTGCCTTTGACATCAACCGCGAAGCATGGTTTATATGAAATATACGGTGTAGTATATTAATAGGACAAAGAATGTCAACTCTTCTATTCGCGTTGATGCGTGAAAACCCCTTACCGGGGCTCGCCGCTGCGTCGCTGAACGTCGTCTTCGCTTTGTGTCTCGTGGTCCTGAGCCTGCTGCTCGGCATCACGATCTCGATGGTCGCCTGGGTCCATACCCTCGGCGCCCACCGGCTCAGTACCGTCAGGCTTGGCCAGGAACGGAGGACGTTCGCATGACGCCGGCTCTGCTGATGGCCCGGAACAGCATCATTTACTGGGTCAACGCCTGGCTCGCGCCGCTCGAATGCATGTTCGACATGATCGAGTCCGAACTGGCGCGCAGAGGCGTTGCGCCCGACGAAATCGACTATCTCCCGCACACGCGTGAGACGACGTCCGGAGTCCTGGCGTGCTGAACTTCGCCGAAATGAAACTGCAAGCGCCGAGCACGCGAAGCGGCATCGCGCCTTTGGAGTATCTGACAATGAGACCGACTTATCGCTGCCAGGGGACGCGGCCGTGAACCGACGATCCCTCGAGTTCACGCACGCAAGCCGATCGACTGATCACGGCCTTCCCTTGCGCGGCTATCTTGTCACGGTCGGCAGTGTACTGGCGTGCTTGCTTTTGGCGACCGGCTGGGTGCTGCCTGCGCAGCTGCCGGACCACTTTGCGGAACCGGATCTTGTACGGCCTACAATTCGCACCCACTCCGACCTCAAGGGACCGGAGCGTGTCGTGATCGATGCCAATCAGCTCCTGCCGGCATCCGCTGACAAGGAGATCGCCGCAGCCGCTTCGCAGCCGGGTCATGCACCCGATGCGATTCGAAGCACGGGCTCGGACGCGCAAACCGATGAAAACGAGGTTTCTCCCGTGACGATGCCCCCACAACTGCGCAGCAGTCTCGCACAGTCGGCGGTCGAGGACGTCTCCCGAAATTCCATTGCATTGGCTTCGTCGGAGATAGCCCACGAGCTTTCTCACCTCTCTGCCGAGAGACGACGTCGGGCCGCGCGGCGCGCGACACCGCATGGCCGTTGCGGCTCGGCACGCCACAGCTCTTGCAGCGATACGTTCGCCCTCACTCGCCTTTGGTAGGCGATCGACCAACTTTAGAAGAGGTTCACCAATGTCGAAGAAGCATTTGTTTGCCCTGATCGTATGGTCCGCCGCGCTCACGGCGACCGGCGCCGTTGCCGACGTGGCACAAAATCCCGCAGACGCGGACAGGCCGAGCGCGACGGCGCAAAGCGAAGCCGAGGACGCTGCGATTCGGCGCGTGCTCACGGAATTCCGCGCCATACGAGTCCCGCTCAGCCGGGCAATTGAGGTCGCCGAGCGCCTGCATGACGGCTCGAAGACTGCCGACATCAGCTTTGAGCTTGCCAACCCGCCCGTCTACCGCGTTCGCACCATGAGAAATGAAAGCGTGTGGGAAAACGCCGTCGATGCAAATACCGAAAGCGTTACGGGCAAGGAGGTGGAGTCTTCCCTGAAGGAACTGGATCGGGACGTTCTCGCCAACATGATTGCCTTGAAATGGATCAAGCAGGAAATGTCGGATGCGGTGCAGGTCGCCGAGAGAGCTGCGAGCGGCAGTGCGCTGGCCGGTGGTCTCGTGAGACAGGAAGGCAAGCTGAATTTCGTGGTCGTCGTCGCCGCCGGGGACCATTTGAAAGAAGTGATGCTCGAGCCGCCCAAAGTCGGAAAGCAGAGCGCAAGCCAGCGCTGAAACGCGTGTTCACATCGCAAAACTCAAGAGCAACCGCACCATGAACTTCCAGCCTCGATCCGAGCTCTTTTCCGCGCAACGGCGGTTACCCTTTGACTGCATCGCGCTGCTGTTGCAAGGCGGCGGCGCGCTCGGCGCCTATCAGGCGGGCGTGTACGAAGCCTTGGCCGAAGCCAGCATTCATCCCGATTGGGTTGCCGGCATTTCGATCGGAGCCATCAACGCCGCCATTATCGCCGGCAACCCTCCTGAGTCCCGTGTCGAGCGCCTGCGCGACTTCTGGACCCAGGTCACTTCAACGGCGCCCTGGGACTTATCCGGAACGCCTTTCCTTGATTGGGGGAAGAGCGACAACACGCGCAACCTCATCAATCAAATGAGCGCCGGCCTGGCAGCGACGTGCGGCGCAGCCGGATTTTTCTCCGCCCGTCCCATCCCGCCCTGGCTGCAACTCGGCGGCACCAACGATGCCACCAGCATTTACGACACACGCGCGCTCAAGACCACGCTGGAGCGCCTGGTCGATTTCGATCGTCTCAATGACGGAACGACGCGCTTCAGCGCGGGCGCGGTCAACGTGCGAACAGGGAATTTCGTCTATTTCGACAACACGACCCATACGATCCGGCCCGAGCATATCATGGCAAGCGGCGCGCTGCCGCCGGGCTTCCCCGCCGTGGAAATCGAAGGGGAGCACTATTGGGACGGCGGTCTCGTCTCCAACACGCCGCTGCAATGGGTGATCGAATCAGATGCCCCGCAGGACATGCTCGCGTTCCAGGTCGACCTCTGGAGCGCCCGCGGTCAACTTCCGCGCAACATGGCTGAGGTCGTCACGCGGCACAAGGAGATCCAGTATTCGAGCCGCACGCGCGCCAGCACCGACCAGTTCAAGCGCGTCCAGCGCCTGCGGCGCGCACTCACGGATCTGCTTGGCCGGCTCCCTGACGATCTCAGTCAGCACGAGAACGTAAAGCTCCTCAGCACGGCAGTGTCCCGCAACGTCTACAACATCGTCCATCTGATCTATCGCGCGCGCAATCACGAGGGGCACTCCAAGGACTACGAGTTCTCGCGCCTTTCAATGCTGGACCACTGGCAGGCTGGCTACCACGACGCGCTGCGCACACTGCGCCATCCCGAGGTGCTCGCGCGGCCTTCGAGCCCCGACGGGGTCTTCACGTTTGATCTCGAACAAGACGGCCGCGAGTAGGCCCACCCCAACTGCCTGGAGAGCACAAATGCGCGAGATTGACGTGAAACAACGAGCCTTTGCGATGCCGCTGACCAACCCGGCCTATCCGCCAGGGCCTTACCGGTTCGTCGATCGCGAATACCTGATCATCACCTATCGCACCGACCCGGCCAAGCTCCAGGCGGTGGTTCCGGAGCCACTTGAGGTCGACGTGCGAGAAGCTCTGGTCAAGTATGAATTCATTCGCATGCCGGATTCGACCGGCTTTGGCGATTACACGGAAAGCGGACAGGTCATCCCCGTCTCCTTCCGCGGACGCAAAGGCGGCTATACGCATTGCATGTTCCTCAACGACGAAGGCCCCATTGCGGGCGGGCGCGAGCTATGGGGCTTTCCGAAGAAGCTCGCCCAGCCGACGTTGCGAACCGAGATCGACACATTGATCGGCACGCTGGATTACGGCCCGCTCCGGGTTGCGACCGGAACGATGGGCTACAAGCACCGCGCGGCCGACTTGTCGATAATCAAGGCGGCTCTGAACGAGCCGAACTTCCTGCTCAAGATCATCCCACACGTCGACGGTAGCCCCCGCATCTGCGAGCTCGTCGAATACCATCTTAAGGACGTCGTGCTGAAGGGTGCCTGGACCGGACCCGCGGCCCTCGCCTTGACACCGCATGCCTTGGCGCCGGTTGCTGAACTGCCGGTCCTGGAGATCGTCTCTGCCGTCCACATCCGCGCCGACCTTACACTCGGCCTCGGAAAGGTGGTGCACGACTATCTGCAGCAGCCGGCTCGCGGCTCGATTCGAGCCGGCGAGAAAGCTCTGGTCTTGTAGATCCAACTGGGCGTCGCGATCTCCGGCGTAGCACCTATCGTCATTCGCATTTGTAAGAAGAAAGTGTACGAGATGGGAATTCTGAACGGAAAGACAGCTGTCGTCACCGGCTCGACCAGCGGCATTGGCCTCGCGTGCGCGCGAACCTTCGCCGGCGCGGGCGCCAACGTCGTCATCAACGGCATGGGCGCGCCCGGCGATATTGAAAAGGAGCGCGCCGCTATCGAACGCGATTTCACGGTCAGGGCGATCTACTCGCCCGCCGACATGACGAAGCCAAGCGAGATTGCCGAGCTCATCGCTCTCGGTGAGGAGACCTTCGGCAGCGTTGACATTCTCGTCAACAACGCCGGCATCCAGCACGTTTCGCCGATCGAGGAATTCCCCGCCGAGAAGTGGGATGCGATCATCGCGATCAACCTGTCTGCCTCTTTCCATGCCATCCGCGCGGCGGTGCCAGGCATGAAGACGCGCGGCTGGGGACGCATCGTCAATACGGCATCGGCCCATTCGGTGATCGCCTCGCCCTTCAAGTCGGCCTATGTCGCAGCCAAGCACGGCATTGCTGGCCTTACCAAGACCGTGGCACTGGAACTCGCTCGCTCGAAGATCACCTGCAACTGCATCAGCCCCGGCTACGTCTGGACGCCGCTCGTCGAGAAGCAAATTCCGAACACGATGGCGGCCCGGCGCATGCGGCGGGATGAGGTCATCAATGATGTCCTGCTCGCCGCGCAGCCGACCAAGGAGTTCGTCACCGTCGAACAGGTTGCTTCGCTGGCACTGTTCCTGTGCAGCGACGATGCCGCTCAAATCACGGGCGCCAACCTCTCGATGGATGGGGGCTGGACGGTCGCCTAGCCAGTTATTCACGGAGCTTTCAATCATGTCTCCTGTCAGGCGAGCCAACCGGAACGAGACTATGCGCCATTTCCAGCTCAACCCTTCGGAAGATAACCGCCTTGCCAACGCTCTCCGCGCCTGTGAGGAGATATTCAACGAGGATGTGCTGCCAGGCGATGCCGAGTTGATGGCTCCGAGCGACTTCTACGCAGCGATGGCTCCCGGACCGTCGCGCACTTGATCAACGGCGCACGGTAACGGGGCAAGGCTGTTTCCCTATCTCGCGGCCTGAGGGACGCGGCACCAGACAATCGGGGCAGTTGACTCAAGTCAACATCTGCAGGGTCGACCTGGGAGATCATTCAATTCAAGCAGTCAGCGGAGACGATCATGACAGAGCAGAGCAGCGTGCATTTTTACCTGAATTGGGCCAAGGAGCGCATCGACGAGATGGATGCCGCACTCGCCTCGTTCGAGGTGAAGACCGGGCAGGCGAAGGCCGAATCCAAGGTCAAAGCAGAGCAGATCATCGCCGATCTGAAGAAGCGCCGCGACGAATTCCAGGTGCAGCTCAAGATGCAAGCCGAAGCCGGCGAAGCGGCTTGGGCACGCAGCAGGACAGAACTCGAGAAGCAATGGAGCGGGTTCGAGGCGCAGATGAAGACCTACTTCGAAGGCGCCGGCAAGCAGCTCGAGCAGCAGCAAGCGACTTTCAAGGACATCGCCGCCGCGCAGGCAAAGGCTTGGCGCGAGGCCGCAGACAAGTTCCGGGTGGCGGCCGGCAAGGTGGCGGCAACCCACACCGGGGACTTCGATGCCGCTCTCAAGCAGATGAAATTCGATGCATCAGAGGCGGAAGCGCGTCTGCAGCAGCTAAAGCAGGCCGGCAGCGAGTCATGGTCCGTGCTGAGCGCAGCGCTCGCGGAATCCCGCAAGGCGTTCGATCGGGCCAATCAAGCAGCTTGGAATGCGCTGAAGGGCTCTAGCTCGAAGAGCTGAGCGCACTCACTTCACCCAGAGACATGCAGCCTCCCGGGGTGCCGTCGGGCTAAACGGGCATTGGTCCTATCAAGCTGAACCATGTTCGTGTGCTAACTCCAGGCTTTGTCGTTCTGCCTCTGATCGATGCCTTCGGAGTTGCGACCTTGGAGTAATCATAGCTAGCCGTTGGCGTGCATCCGACACGAACAACGAATTCAAGGCGCACGAAATCGGACGATATCGTAGTCCGGCGCACAAGATCGTAGAAATGGCGGAGAGAGTGGAAGTCGAACCCGCGAGCCAAGCCGTTCAGCGGTCGGGATCGAAGGCTAAGCCGACCGCACCAGTTTCGCACCAGAAACGATCCCTCCAAGAGCGATAAACGCGGCCAAACATCACAAAAAATGCTGAAAAATCAACGGCCGCATCCCTTGTCCTGCCGCTCATAACGGTCTGGTTGCAGGTTCGAGTCCTGCCGGGCCCACCAATGGACCGATGACTTGACCGGAGCGCGCCCCGCCCGGATGCGGATCCGTTCTACAGGTAATTCTCAAACGCGTGCCGCTGCGCCGGCGTCAGATGCAGGCCGTGCTTGGTGCGTCGATCCAGGAAATCGGCAGAACGCCTGGCCCACTCCATCTCGCGGAGATACGCCGCCTCGCGTTCATAGAAGTCACCGCCGAAATGATGGCCGAGATCGACGGAGGTACGCGCCGGCCCTAACAGTTCGCGCGCAAGCGTCCCGTAAAGACGGGCATAGTGCTGAATGAGCGTTCGCGGCAGATCGGGATAGTCGCGCGCCAGCCCATTCGAGAAATCATCGAAGCTGCCGCCGAGGTCGCCGCCCGGCAGCGGCCGGTTCGCGGTCCAGGCCGACGACAGTTTGGGAAACCACGGCGCGAGGCGCTGCATCGCCTGCTCCGCCAGCCGCCGGTAGGTCGTGATCTTGCCGCCGAAGATCGAGAGCAGCGGCGGCGCGCCCTCGGCGCCGTCTACCTCGAACACATAGTCGCGGGTCACGGCCGACGGATTGTCGGCATTGTCGTCATAGAGCGGCCGGACGCCGGAGAAGGCGTGCACGATCTCGCTCGGCTGCGGCGGCGTGCGGAAATAGCGGCGCAGCACCTGCAACAGATAGTCGGTCTCGTCCGCGCCGATCGCGACGTCCTCGGCGCGCCCCTGATAGGGAATGTCGGTGGTGCCGATCAACGCGAGATCGTTCTCATAGGGATTGACGAAGATCACCCGGCGATCGGCATTTTGCAGCAGATAGGCCTGCGGCCCGGCCCAGAATTTCGGCACCACGATGTGGCTGCCCTTGACCAGCCGCACGCTCTGCGCCGAGTTCAGCCCGGCCACGCCCTGGATGACATCCTGGACCCACGGACCGGCGGCGTTGACCAGCGCGCGCGATCGCACGGTTTGCGCCGTGCCGTCGTGGCCCTGCATCTCCAGCAGCCAGACCTCGCCATCGCGGCGCGCACGCACCGCTCGCGTGCGCGGCAGGATACGGGCGCCGTTCTGTGCCGCATCGATCAGATTCAGGATCACCAGCCTGCTGTCGTCGACCCAGCAATCCGAATATTCGAAGCCTCGCCGGAACTCCTGATGCAGCGGCGCGCCTTCAGGGGCCTGCGACAGATCCAGGCTGCGGCTCGCCGGCAGTTGCTTGCGGCCGCCGAGATGGTCGTAGAGCAGCAGCCCGGTGCGGACCAGCCAGGCCGGCCGCTGCTCCGGCGAGTGCGGCAGCACGAAGCGCATCGGCCAGATGATGTGGGGCGCGGACGCGAGCAGCACCTCGCGCTCGATCAGCGCCTCGCGCACCAGGCGGAATTCGTAGTATTCGAGATAGCGCAGCCCGCCATGGATCAGCTTGCCCGAGCGCGACGAGGTGCCCTCGGCGAAATCATCCTTCTCGCAGAGCAGCACCTTCAACCCACGACCAGCCGCGTCGCGGGCGATGCCGGCGCCATTGATGCCGCCACCGATGACAGCGATATCGACCAGCCCGTGATTCGTGCCTGCGACCGGCGCAGCGCCCGTCATCGCTTGCTGCTACGCCGTTTCTCGGCGCGGCGCGGCGCCGCCTTCGCCGTCGCGCGTGCCTTGGTCGGCTTTGGCGCCTGCAGGCCATAGGTGGAGAACCCCTTCGCGGTATCGGCGATCTCCTCATCCGTGAGGATGACGCGCGAATCGAGCGCGAGCGAGAGATAATACTGCTTCGCGATGGTCTCGAGCTCGACCGCGAGCCACATCGCCTTGTCGAGATTCGCGCCCAGCGCGATCATGCCGTGGTTGGCGAGCAGGCAGCCATTGCGGCCTTCCAGCGCGACGATCGCGTGATCGGACAATTCCTTGGTGCCGTAGCGCGCGTAGCCGGCGCAGCGGATGTCCGCGCCGCCGAA
This sequence comes from Bradyrhizobium uaiense, assembly GCF_010811875.1. GTDB lineage: Bacteria > Pseudomonadota > Alphaproteobacteria > Rhizobiales > Xanthobacteraceae > Bradyrhizobium > Bradyrhizobium uaiense. The sequence continues at coordinate 4,812 of NZ_VKHP01000021.1, read as the reverse complement.
CGCCGCCATCATGTAGTGGCAGGCCGGGATCGGCTTGCGCGCGATCGCGAGCACGGTCGCATAGGTCGAATGGGTATGGACGATGGCGCCGACATCGGGCCGGGCGCGCGTGATGTCGAGATGGAAGCGCCATTCGGTGGACGGCTGCAGCGGTCCCTCCCACGTGCCGTAGTCGCCCTCCAGCGGCATCGAGGCGATCATCTCCGGCTTCATCGAATCGTAGGGGGTCGCCGACGGCGTGATCAGCATCCGGTCCTTGTAGCGGGCGGAAATGTTGCCTGATGTCCCCTGGTTGAGACCCGACGCATTCATCCATCGGCACTTGGCGATAACGGCCTCGCGCAATTGTCGTTCCTCACGGGTCATACGTAATGCCTTTCTCTTCAACACAGATTGCGTCTTCAGCACGGATTGCGTGGTGGCTCGCCGGCCAGGAAGCGGCGAACCTCCTCGGCCGCCTGCTCGGCGGCCACGGTGACGGTACGCACCGAAGCGCCGGCAATGTGCGGCGTCAGCGTGACGTTGGGAAGTCGCAAGAGCGGCCAGTCCGCCGGGACGGGCTCGACCGCGAAAGTGTCGAGCATGGCGCCGCCAAGATGCCCCGATGCCAGCGCATCATACAGTGCCTCGTAATCGACCAGCGGACCGCGTGCGGTGTTGATCAGGAACGCCCCCTGCTTGAACCGGGCCAGCGCCTCGCGCCCGATAAAGCGGGTGGTCTCGGGCGTGACGCGCGCGTGAAGCGTAATGACGTCGGCGCGGCCGAGCAATTCGCCGAGCGCGACATGTTCGACGCCATCATTGCGGTCCTGAGCGCTGAGCTGGACATAGGGGTCGGCGACCAGGATTTTGCAGCCGAAGGCCTTCAGCAGCTTGACCACACGGCTGCCGATTGCACCGTAACCAACGATGCCGACTGTCATCTCGCCGAGCTCGCGCCCGGTGCGGTCGGCACGATAGAGATCGCCGCGCCATTCGCCGCCACGCAGCGCCTCATGGCCGCTGCGGATCAAGCGGGTCTCGGCGAGAATGGCGCCGATGGTGAACTCCGCTACCGCACTCGCATTGCGGCCGGGCGTGTTGACGACCAGCACATCGTGGTCGCGCGCCGCCTGCATGTCGATGTTGACAGGGCCGCCCCGCGACACCGCGATGAACTTCAGCGTCGGCAGCCGCTCCAGCATCGAACGCGAGATCGGCGCCAGGTGGGTGACGAGGAGTTCGGCATCGCCGATGAAGTCGATGATCTCGTCCGGCTGCCCCATGAATTCCTTCAGGCCATCGAGCTTCGAGCCGGCGTAGCCGTGCTCCATCGGCTCGTCCGGCCAGGGCTGCTCCAGGGTCCGGATATCGACGTCATTGCCGCAGGCTGAGCGGATGTGCTCGGCGAACACCGAGGGCAGCATGAAGCGGTCGCCGACGATGGCGATGGACTTAGACATGGTCGCCTCCGGCGCGCAGCGCGGCGAGTTGCTTCCAGACCGGCCGCGACGCCAGCCTGGCATCGAGATAGGTCGGGAAGATGCTGGCGTAGCGCTTCGCCAGCGTGGCGTCAGGCGATTGCGGAGCGCTCAGATGCGGCGCAACCCACTGCTCGGCGCAGGCGCGCATGTCGGGATAGGCATCGATCGTCACGGCCGCGATCATCGCCACGCCTGCGGCGCCCGCCTCGGTGCGGCTGCAGATGCGGACGTCGCAATCGAGCGCCGCCCCGAGAATTGCGCCGAGCGCACGGCTCTTCGCCGCGCCGCCGGTGATCCTGACATCGCGCGGCAGCGTCCCCATCGCGGCATAGCAATCCCGTGCGGCAAACGCCAAGCCCTCCATCACGCCGCGCATCAAATCTCCATAGCGGTGGCGCGAGCGCAGGCCGAAGAATTGCGCGCTGGCCTCATGCGCGACGAACGGCCCGCGCTCGCCGGCATCGGAAATGAACGGATGGAACAGCACCTCGCCGGGCTTGGCCCGCAGCACCTGATCGTCGAGCCGGCGGATCAGTTCGGTGCGCGTGCGCGTGACGCCCTCCGCCGCCAGCAAGTCGCATGCGAGATCGAGCATCCAGTCGATGTTCAGCGTCGCCGCCATATTGGACTGCATCTGGGCATAGTGACCCGGCACCGGGAACGCCATGGTGTAGCCGGTTGCCTCGCGGTTCAGCGTCACCGCGTCTGCGCTCGACACCAGCCGCATATGCATGCCGGTCGAACCGAGGATCGTGCAGCCGACATCCGGCGACGGATCGTACAGCCCGGCACCGAGCGCGTTGCAGATCACATCGACATAACCAAGACAGACCGGCACGCCTTCCGGCAGCCCAATCTCCGTGGCCGCGGCCGCGCTGAGCGGATGCGTCATCACCGCACCGTCGACGACCGACGGGAACAGGCGCGTCAGCTCGGCGATACCGATCAACCTCGCGGTCTCCACATCGAAACCTCGCTTGCGGAATTCGCCGCAGGAGAACGTGGCCTCCGACGGATCGGTAGCGCGCTCGCCCGTGAGCAGGAAATAGAGCCAGTCCTTGCAGTGGAAGGCTGTTGTCGCCTTCGCGATCGCCTCAGGCATATGCGCCTGCAGCCATGCCAGTTGCGGCCCCTGCTGGCAGGCATTGAGCCCGGAGCCGGTACGGCGATAGAGAGCCGCATTGCGCTCGCTGCCGCGGATCGCCTCGACCAGCCGTCCGGCGCGCGAGTCGAGCCACAGCAGCGCCGGAGCAACCGGCCGGCCGTCGTCGTCGATCAGCCAGGTCCCGTCGCCCTGCCCGGTCACCGCGATCGCCGCGATCCGTGCGGACAAGTCGGGCACTGACTTCGCGAGGGCGCGAATGACCGCGACCGTGTCGCTCCAGGTCCGCGCCATATCCTGCTCGACATGGCCACCGGCCAGGCTGCTGTACGCATTCGGCCGCGAGACATCGGCAAGCTGCTTGCCGGCGAGCGTGAACGCTACCGCCTTGATCAGCGAGGTGCCGGCATCGATGCCGATGATGACGTCGCGGCTTGCAGAAGCTGCCATCGTCACGACACCTCCGCATGGCGGATGCAGCTTCCGTCGCTGCCGAAGATGTGCAGGTGACGCGGCTCCAGCGCGAACGGGACAATCTCGCCCGGCCGTGCGGCGACGCGGCCCGGCGTGACTGCGATCAGCATGCGGCCGCCGCAATCGCCGGCGATATGCGACTGATCGCCGAGCCACTGGTTGGAGACGACCTTGACCCTGACGCCGCCGGTCCCGACCGCGATCTTCTGCGGACGAATGCCGATCCGCACCTCGGATGTGCCGGCGAGCGCCTTCACTACCTCACGGTCCAGCCCGGCGCCGCCGATATCGAAACGCATGTCGGTTCCGACCGACAGGCGGAAGCCGCCATCCGAGCGCGCCACCTCGGCGTCGAGCAGGTTCATCGGCGGCTCGCCGATGAAGCTCGCGACGAACAGATTGGCCGGCCGGCCCTTCAGCTCCTTCTCACTGGCGAACTGCTGCAGCACGCCGCCTTCCATCACCGCGATGCGGTCGGCCAGCGCGCTCGCTTCGGTCTGGTCGTGGGTGACGAAGATCGCGGTCATGCCGCGCTCGGCGAGCAGGCTCTTGATCCGGCCGCGCAGCACCGCGCGCAGCTGCGGCTCGAGCTGCCCCATCGGCTCGTCGAGCAGATAGAGATCGGCGTCGCGCACCAGCGCCCGCGCCAGCGACACGCGCTGCTGCTGGCCGCCGGAGATCGCGCGCGGATAGCTGTCGAGGATGTCCTCGATCTCGACCAGGCGGGCGATCTCGTCGACGCGACGCGTGACCTCAGCTCGTGGCAGCTGGGCGGATTTCAGTGCGAACGCGATGTTCTCACGGACCGTGAGCGGCGGATAGAGCGAGTAGCCCTCGAAGGCCATCGCGACCTTGCGCCGCGCCGGCGGCAGCTCGTGGATCCGCCGTCCGCCGAGCGCGATCGATCCGGCCGAGACGTCCTCGAACCCCGCGATCATGCGCAATGTCGAGGTCTTGCCGCAGCCCGACGATCCCAACAGCGCGACGATCTCACCCTTCTCGACCGCCATGTCGAGCGCGCGCACGGCATGCACCGGCGGCTTGCCGCGGCTCTGGTAGACCTTGTCGATGCCTCGAAGCTCGAGCATGTCCATGACCATCCGCTCCTATGCCGCCTTGAGCCGGGGCGACGGCCCGATCCGCAGCCCGGTTGCGCGATCGAACAGCATCGCAGCTTCAGGCGCGAAGCGGATGAAAACCGTATCGTCGGCGGCACCTTGCGGCGCATCCGGCGGCAGCGCCGCCAGCCACTCCGTTCCGTCGGCGAGACGGAGCAGCAGTACCGCCTTCTCATGCATCGGCGTGATCGCGAGAATACGCGCCGGGATGCCATCGTCAGCCGACGCAGACGACACCACCAGATCCTCCGGCCGGACGCCAAGCCAGCATGAACCGAGCGACGCTGCCCGATCGGCGCTCCCGAGCCGCATTCTGGCGCCTGCAACGGCGGCCGACAGCATGCCGTGCTCTACAACTGGAGATACCTCGGCGAGGTTGATGGTCGGATCGCCGAACAATCGCGCGATCGCGACCGAGGCGGGCTGGGCATAGATATCGGCGGGCGTCGCGACTTGCGCGAGCCGGCCATCAATCAGTACCGCGATGCGGTCGGCGATCGCCATCGCCTCGCGATAGTCCTGGGTCACGTAGAGCACGGCAGCCGTCCCGCGCCGCAGCAGGTTCGGCAGCTCGAGCCGCATCTCGTAGCGCAGCTTGGCGTCGACGTTGCGCAAGGGATCATCGAGCAGCAGCACGTCCGGGTTACCGATCAGC
>NZ_VKHP01000220.1 GCF_010811875.1 Bradyrhizobium uaiense | reverse complement strand
CCGCTGCAAAATCCGTTCGAACCGCAATCGGTTGGCCCATGGCAACTCCCTCCAGTTGCCATGTTGAATCATCGATCCTCTGATTTGGGAATGCCCGCCGTGAGTCAGCACCTCCGCGGATTGGTATTAGTCTACCGACGGGGGACGCCGGTGTCGCCCCCCGAAGTCCGCTGTTTCGTTCACACCACATTCGGGCTTGAAAGCGAACGAGCAGTTCGCCGACGGTCTTCTGTTTCGCAGACGGCTGCAATCTGGAACTGCAGCCAGACATTCCAACCATCCAGGCGCGGGCTTGGCCGCTCGCACGAACGCTTCAGATTGCTACTGCAGGCATTCAGCGTTCGATTTCGCGCTCACCGGAAAGCCACCGGTTATCGCAAAGAGCGAGTTTGTCGAGCTTTCCCGAGCACACCATGATCTCATGTTGTAATCTTCTGATATGATTTTTCGATGCATGTCATGTGCATGTCGCCATCTTTATTTTGAAGTCTTTCGCAAGCCGTCGCGTTCGACGCGGAGGATGAGTTTCGTACCCAGACCAAATGTCGAACAGCGGCAACGCTTCCGCCAGCCACTAACTAGCAATTGACGCTTGGCCCATCGCCCTCACCTGTTGTTTCGCTGTGCCGCAGAAACATACCTGCAGTAAGAGCGCCACTTAACGGCGTTTGCTCGCCCCCTATTCGATTGGAGACTAGAAATGAGACGTCTGTCCGCCGCCATTTTCATGATGGCTTCGATTGTTGCCGCCATCCCCCGGACTGTCGAGGCGGTGGAGCTGCGTGTGAGCTACTCGCCGGCCAATTTTTCGGCCATGTACAATGCAATCGCAACTGAATTCATGAAGGCGAACCCGGAAATAACGATCAAGTTCGAGCCGGCGAAGAGCTATGACGAGCTACTGCAAAACACCTTGCGCGCGAACTTGATTAACGACGCACCTGACGTCTCCCACCAGGGCCTTAATTACATCCGGCTTCTAGCCGATCGTGGTCTGGCCCTGCCCCTTAACCGCTTTATCTCGACCGACGTGGAATGGAAGCAGCACGGTGTGCTCGATTCCATTCGAAACATCGGATCGATCGGTGACAAGGCGTATGCCGTCCCGTTCTCGCTGACGACGCCAGTGTTGTTCTACAATATTGCCCTGGTTGTCCGCGCTGGCGCTAACCCTGCCAACCTGCCTGTGAGCTGGGACGGTGTCTTCGATTTGGCAAAGAAGATCTCAGGTCTGGAACCGAACGTCAGCGGGCTCTACATGGATTACAACGCCAATGGCGCATGGGGCTTTGAGACCCTGCTTTTCGCACACGGCGGCAGAATGATGACAAGGGAAGAGGACGATATCACGTTTGATCAGCGAGAAGGGCTAGCGGCGATGACAAGCGTCGCGCGCGCTGCAGAAGCAGGCATGATCGATTTGTCGCGTGACAATGCCCGTCAGTCATTTGTCGCGGGAAAAATCGGTATCTATCTAAGCTCGAGCAGCCTGCTCACCGATCTCGACCGGCAGATCGATCAGCATTTCCTGCTTACAATGATGCCGATCCCGTTGGCCCACGATGGCAAGACGCTGGCCGCGGGCAACGGAATGGTCATGTTAACCAAAGATTCCATTCGGCAGGAAGCGGCTTGGAAATACATGAAGTTCGCCGCAAGCCCCCAGGCGCAGGCGATCATGGCCGCAATGACCGGCTATACACCCGTCAACACGGCCGCGCTTTCTGACCCACGGCTACAGACGCTTTATCGAGAAAAGCCAAACTACGAAGTTCCGTTGCGGCAACTCGGCGAATTGGCGCCCTGGTATGCCTTTCCCGGCGAGAACAGCACGAAGGCCGCAGCGATGATCGTGGACAAAATGCAGCTCGTATTAGGCGGAAAAGCCTCGGCGCAGGCGGCACTCGAGGACGCAGCCAAGGAGGCACGCAGGCTCATCTTAAAGAAGTAATGGACGGAGAAAGGGCCAGTTACCCGCGGCGACCGTACGCCGTTGCCTGAGTTTTTCACGACGAGTGTCAAAACATCTCGAAGAATTCAGTCGATCGGCCCAGTACCTCGCCGCCTGACCTCCCGTGAGGGGACGCCTTGCTGCTGTGAGCGTCACGTCGCCAGGAGTGACGCATTATCGGCAGGCGCATGAATGGAGGATCGCGCGTCAGAAGGGCCGACGGCGAGTCATGCATCGCTGACTGATATCGGATGATGACCTAGAATGTCCGAGACTTCGTCCTGAAACGATACGATCTCTGTGGCGAGATTTGTCAGATGACTTACTGTTGCTTCTGCGCCGCGTTCACCCACGAAGAAGAAATGACCGCCTGATACTGTGCGCGTCAGGCGGCGTGGCAAGTCCAACATCAATATGCGCAGCTGCTCCCAAAGCTGAGGACAGAGGGCGGAAAGCTCGCGCCCTCCCCTAACCTGTCGGTCGAAGACCTGCTGCGCGTTCAAGAAGCCCCAGGTGAGCGAATCGGTCAGCGCGTGACGTGCATCGGAAGGCCGCGTCGGCGCTATGACACCCGTCAGCGGATGGGATCCAAAATCGAAGGTGCCGAGTTCGTCGGTCACTTCTGCGAGTGAAATACAGGCTCTGCGCGATCGCAGAAACTGCGGCTCTCCGCGCAGTAGGAGCGGCGTATTGGCACGGTAGTCGCGTTCATAAACATCCTTCGGGATGATCACGCGGTCGTTGTCGGCCGATTGGGCGGCAAGTTCGGCACACCAATTTGCGTGACGCCTTGGCAGGCCGGGCTCATCGGCCGAGAGATCCCACAGACCCGCTTCCGTCACCGGCTCGCCGCTTTCGAAGATAGGCACCAGGCCAGGAAGTGGAGCACTCGCAGCGAGCGAGATAAAGCCGATCGGTGGCATGCCGCCTTCAGTGAGCCCTCGGAACACTGACCGCGCAACGCGGCCCGCCATGCTCCAACCCGCCACCACGATCCGACTAGGCGCCGGACACGTCGCCAAGAGGCCTAGAGTGATCGCTGTCACCGATGCCCCCCAATCACTTACCGTCATTTCGGGATAACACCGGGGAAACACGGGATGATCACTGGGATAGGAGATCGCCAGAAGGCCCCATCCGAGCTCGCGCAGCCAAAAATCAAGAAAATCGCGCGGATTCGCGCCGGGGTGGCCATACGCAACACGGGCCAGATGCCCCCCCCCAGGCAAGAAGACGACGGTCGGGTTGGTGCCGGCCGGCGGGCGCCAGAACACGATCGCAGGGAAGGTATCGGCATTCATAAGGCGCTCGTTCGAAAACAACGCGCCCGCTGATCTCGGAGCGGGCTCCGAAGTTCTTGAGGAAGAGCGAACCATCCATTTCTCCAATGAAGGCGCAGCTGATGATCCCGGAAAACAGACTGACTGTCGGGGATTGGACGGAGAGCATGCGCGTTTTCTCGGCGGCGGATAATCGACAATGCCGAATGGGGGATCGCTCAGCCGCACACCCGCCGTAACATTTTCATGCTACCAAGCTGACGTTAGTTCAGATTAGCGCTCAGTCGTTGCGGCTACATTAGGACGCCAATGCATAGGGAATCGGAGGCTTTCCCTCCGTCGAGATATGCCATAGGACGCGCCGTTCTCGAGAATCGAACGCCTCACGTCGATGAAGCGTGAAGCTATTATCAAACACCAAGAGATCATCGACCCCAATCACATCACCCCATGTGTCTTTATAGGCTTCGACGTAAGTCCATAGCAGATCAGATACCTTTTCACTCTCTGCAATGGTCAAGCCCTCGACCAGGCATTTTCGCTGGCGAGGGAGATATAAAGACGGTCTTCCACTATGAGGGTTCAGGCGCACGAGCGGGAAGCTTGGCCCAACATGCCGGCGATCGGCTCCCTCGGGGAGTGCTGCAATTCGCTCGGCGTATTCAGGAGCGAAGTTATACTCTGAATAATGGATGCAACTGAGCCCGCTTAGATAGGATGCCAAGCCGTGAGGCAGGCGATCATAGACGTCACACAGGTTCATGAAAAAGGTCTTCGGTGGGTTTGTTTTGGGGGCCTCCCGCCCGTACAAGAACGTCAACTTGACCGGTTGCGGCAGATAGGTGCCATCGGTGTGCCAGTAATTCTCCGAGGAACCGCCGTCCCCGACCGGCCGGCCATCACCATTCGCTACGTTCGAGACCACCTTTATCTCGGGATGACCGGGCAAATGCGCACCAGTTGATGCTGCGGCACGCTTTAGAGTCTTGGTATGGCCAAACGCCGACGCAAGACCGACGAACTCGCCCGGTGACAGATCCTGGCCGCGAAAACGCAGCACCAAGTGCGTTTCGATCGCTTCACCAAGCGCAGCGATTATTGCGGCATCTTTCGATTCCGCCAATCTGCGCAAGTCAATATTGCTGATATCCGCACCGATCGCAGGCGAAAGCTTCGTTATTGTGAACATCGGAATTCCTTTCAGATCTATGTTCGTTTGCAGAGCCTCCGCCCGCGCATGCGACGGTAAGAGACTTCGGCTGCTCACTGTTTGACGGCACCTTGGATCAGTCCCTCGACGAACCAACGTTGGCCTACGAGGAATGCAATGATGAGCGGGAGCATGACCAGGGTGGATGCAGCCATCAGAGGGCCGTAGTCGCTGCCGGCTTCCTCGTTCTTGAACGCTAAAATGCCGAGCGGCGGCGGCATCAAAGACTGATCACGAACCGCGATCAGCGGCCAGAATAGGTCGTTCCAGTGCCCGACCACCGAGAAGATTGAGAAGGCGATGATAGCCGGCAGCGACATCGGCATCATGACCTTCCAGACGATCGCGAGTTCAGACAGACCGTCTAGGCGAGCGGCGTGCACGACATCGTCCGGAATCGTTTTGAAAAACTGGCGGAACAGGAAGATTCCGAAGGGTGAGACCGCATAAGGAAGGATCAGGGCGGTGTAAGTATTGAGAATGTCAAACTTGTACCCAATGATGAACAGTGGCAGAGACAGCACCTGGTGTGGCATAATCAAGCCGGCAAGCACCACCGCAAAGATCAAGTCGCGGCCCAAAAATCGCAACTTTGCGAGCGCGTAGGCGCAGGGAGCACAGAGGACGACTTGTAGCGCCAAGATCAAGGCGCATACCACAAAGCCATTAAACAGATAGCGCAGCAACGGCGCTTCGGTCAGTGCCTTTCCATAGTTCTCGATGCCGTAGAATTGCGCGGGCCAGAAGAAGGACGTGTGGAATATTTCTCCTGGCGCTTTGAGCGAGAGTGAGACCATCCATAGAAACGGAAAGAGCAGCAACGCTCCTGTAAGGAGCAATACGGCATGACGGAAGATGCCGGCAAGTGTCGACATACTACCCGAAGTGGTCGCGCTCATTGGTAATGCACCTTCCTGTCCATGATCAGGGTGTTGATGAGCGTGAGCGACACGACGAGGCCGAGGAGGACGACGGCAATGGCGGCGCCATACCCCGCCCGCAGGTACTCAAAACTCTCTCGATAGAGCGTGTACAGCAATACTTCGGAGGCATGCCCAGGGCCTCCTTGCGTCAGCACCTTCACGGCATCGAAGGACTCCAGGGCCTTCAGGGATACGACAATGACAACAAAGACGGAGACCGGCCCGAGCAAAGGCAAGGTGATGGTGCGGAGGCGATCAATCCATAAGTCGGCGCCGTCGACATCGGCTGCATCGTAGAGATCCTGCGGGATTCTTTTGAGACCCGCGAGAAACAACACCATCGCATAGCCGAGGTTCTGCCAAATACCGATTAGGCCCAACACGGGAAGGACAGTATTTTCATTGCGTAACCAGTTAGCGGTGGGGAGGCCGGCGGCAGCGAAGAGCTGGTTAACGAGGCCCATTGTAGGATGCAGCAGCGCTTCCCAGACTATGGCCATAGTCGTGATCGTTGCCATAAAGGGTAGGAAGTGGATGGCACGATAAAACGAGCGGCAGGAGTTTCCGCTCTCGATCAAAAGCGCAATGGCCAGACCGGTAAGCGTCGTCCCCGGGACGACGATCAGAACATAGACCGCTGTGTTGACGAGCGATACTCTAAAAGTTGCGTCAGCGAACAGCTCACGGTAGTTGTCGAGCCCGACGAACGAAAAAGAGACTGCGCCGAACTGCCAGTCGGTGAGTGCGACGAAAATCACCGCAACCGCGGGCAGCAAGAATAGCCCCAGTAGAAAGACGATCGCTGGGCCGGCCAGCCCCAACCCAGCAAGCGTCATCGCAAGAGCTTGCCGACGAGCCGGTGAGACTGCAAGCAATGGCGCTCGACGAATCACTGAGGACCCGGTACGGGCTTTCGTAAACACTAGGGGCTCGCTCATCCTGCGACCTCGCGGAGCGGAGTGACGCATCTGCACACGAGATCCGCTTCCCGCCGTAGTCGCTGTCCATCTCGTGTAAACAGAAGAACGCGATCCGCCCGCACGCCAAGGTGCAACCTCTGACCGGGCGCGATGCGCGACGCACGCTCGGCCAGCAGCCTTGCAATCAGCGGCTGATCGGCGCCGGCAAGGTCGAGATGAACGAAGAGATCTGACCCCATGTGCTCGACCATTCGCACGGAGCCTGTCAGTATCCCCTGCCCCGGATGGTCTGCGAGACAAAGAGCTTCCGGGCGAATGCCGAGCGAGAGCGGCGTGCCCGTGGGGATATCGCTATCGATTGCGAGCGTCGCGCCGGCCACGTCTATCAGGCCGCGTTCGCGCACCACGACATCGATCATGTTGATCTTGGGCGATCCGATAAATTCGGCAACGCGGCGATTGGCGGGATCGGAATAGATGCCCTGTGGTGGAGCAACCTGTAACAACTCACCATCGAGCATCACCGCTACACGATCCGAAAGGGTCATCGCTTCGGCTTGATCATGCGTAACATAGACGAAGGTGCCCCCTAGCCGTCGATGCAGCTCCTTGATTTCGGCGCGCATCTGCACGCGCAGCTTAGCATCGAGGTTGGATAGGGGCTCGTCCAGCAAGAAGACAGCTGGATGGCGCACCATTGCCCGACCAACCGCGACACGCTGGCGCTGACCACCGGAGAGCTGCCCCGGCTTGCGCGACAGCAGATGGCCGATTCCAAGCGAGTTGGCCGTACGCGATACTTCCATGTCGATGTCGGCGGTGATCTGCGCCGCTCCTCGCAGAAGACGGCCGAGAAAAGGGAGCCTCTGAAAGGCAGAAAGCCGATACATCCGCAACGGCAGCGCCATATTCGCCGCGACGCTCATATGAGGATAGAGTGCATAGGACTGGAACACCATTGCGATGTCCCGCCGCTTTGGCCGCACACCGTCCACCACGCGGCCGCCGATCGAGATCGAGCCGACGTCCTGCACCTCAAGTCCGGCCAGGATGCGGAGCAGCGTCGATTTTCCGCAGCCCGACGGCCCCAATAGCGTCAGGAACTCACCATCGGCTATCGACAGTGATACACTGCGCAGGACGGGTGTCTGACCGTAGTCTTTGCTAATGCACTGGATCGAAACCGATGCCATCTCATCACTTCTCGCTCGATGAAACTCTTAACCTTATCGCTCAGGCTGCCCTTCAAGACGCATCGTGCTACAGCTGGATGACACGCATCGAATAAGTCGATGGAATCTTCTGCAATATACGATGGCGGCGCGGGCGGATCGGGACAGTAAAGAAAAAGGCCCTGAGCACTGTCGTCGATGTCGCGTTGCAACCGAGCTCGTGCGGGCAAGTCTAGGCGCGGCTTGTGTTTTAGTGGTAGCGCAGTTCTGCGCCGCAAGACTGGAAAGCGCACCGAGTTCCGCTGCTTGTATCGATCTGCAGACGAACGCTCACGACGCGTCTCAACGGCGCCAACATACAAACCGAGTGACTATTTCCTAGATGATGACGCACGGCGGCTTGAGGCTTCGTCCTTTTAGGCGGGCAAATGCAAGGCATCGCAAGTTGCGATCATTTCATTCAATAAGCACGACCGCCCATTTGTTCGCCATTGTGCCGGCGAATAGAAGCCAACAGGGTCAAGCTCGAAGTCTAGGATTTCTCGTTGTTTATCGCTGCAGAATGGATCAAACTTGTCCACCCCTCTGACCGAGATCATGATGACGATCTGCGCACATGCACGGCCAGTCAGCGAGAACCCGATCTCGAAGACGTGCCTTGCAATTAGCATCGCGTAGTGCGCGACGAGATGAATCGCGGTCACCGGGATGGGAGCTTCCGCAAGACCGAAGCTCGCGGTCGCTAGGCCAACTAGGCGGAAGGGAGCACTTGCGCTTTCACTGCTGCGCCGACTTGTTCGACAAAGGCGCGCCGCCTGCAGCGTATGCGAGACCTAAACCTTTCCACCACGCATCCTCGATCTTGCGGTCGTCGTGGTACCCGGCACGGCGTCTCCGCTCTATTCCACATCTCCGACGCCTCGTCTCTCGAGGTGCTCACCCGCACGTGCGATCGGATCATCGCAGCTTGCCTTCCTAGAAAGATCTCAATGTCCGCAGCCAAACGCCTACGCGCCCGGATGGCCGAGACCGGCCTCGTTCACATCATGGCAACTCATAGTCCGCTTTCAGCGATCCTCGCGGAGGAAGCCGGCTTCGATGGGCTATGGGCTTCCGGCTTCGAGCTTTCTGCTCTTTATGGCTTGGCGGACATGAGCCTCATCTCGATGACGCAGCATCTAGAGATGCTGCGCGCAATCGCAGGACGTACCACGATACCGATCGTGGCCGATATCGATACTGGCTATGGCAATGCGATCAATGTCATCCACGCGATTGGCGAATATGAGCGCGCCGGCGCCAGCGCCGTTGTCATCGAGGATAAGACATTCCCCAAGGTTACGAGCCTTGCTGGGGACGGTCGGCAGCAACTGGCGCGGGTTGAGGAATTCCAGGGCAAGATCGAGGCAGCTATCGCCACAAGGCGAGATCCACATTTCCTTGTGATCGCCAGAACCGAAGCGCTCATCGCTGGTCTTGGCGAAGCTGAGGCCTTGGACCGAGCGCAAGCCTACGTGAAGGCCGGTGCCGACATGATCCTGATCCATTCAAAGAAGAAGGACTCCGGCGAGATCGAAAGCTTTTCGCGCGCCTGGACCGGTTCGGTGCCACTGGCCATTGTACCCAACGCCTATCCGGACCTAGATGCAAGCCGAGTCAAAGGTTTGGGCAACATCCAGATGATGATCTATGGGAATTACGGCATCCGAGCCGCAAGCACAGGCTTGAAGGAAACCTTTCGCCGCATCATCGCCGATGGCGGCGTCCAGAACGTCCATAAGGATATTGTAGCGGTAGACGAGATCTTCAGACTCCAGAAAATGCGTGAGCTTCGGGCCGCTGAAGCGCGCTTCCTGCGCTGATGCAAGACCGAAACCGACCTTGAAGTGCCCTGGGCCGCTTTAGCCTGCAACCCAGACTTTTGGTCATTTCATTATCGGCACTACAGCTCCATTTTGTTGAACGCCGCGCAAACGTAGCGACGAAATCCACTGGCAACGAACGGCCGGCAAAGCTGAGCCTGGCAGACTTGATAGCCCCGCGGCGCCTCACAGATGGTCTGCATATTTCCAAGTTTGGCGTTCGCTGGCTGATTCGCGGCTGTCAGCTGATGCACGTTACTATCGCCAACGAAAAACACGCTCTTCCCATCTGGTTCCAGCGCCTAAATCAGAACTCCCACGCTCGAATGTCATTGCCTAGCACCTTTGGGGCACAACTATGCGATGACAATTCATCGAATAATTCGATCAAAACATCCAATTAGCTGATTCTTTTTAGTTCGGTTATAGCCAGTGGTTTGATGACCATCTAAATGGCTGCCTCCGCGCATGAGAGCTCGTGCGCTTGTAGCCTACAATGTGCGCCGGATCCGCGTCGAGCGCGGCATTCCGCAGGAGCAGCTGGCTTACGACGCTGGGATTGATCGCTCCTACATGAGCGGTCTTGAGCGCCAACAGGCGAACCCGACAATTGACCTTCTCGATCGCCTTGCCGAGACGCTGGATGTTGCCGTGTCCGAGCTGTTTGTTCGGCCATCCAAAGGCACGCCCGCCCCCGCTACCCTACCCAAGGGGCGCAAGCCCAAGCCGCAGCGTCGCAAGAGGACCTAGCATCCTCCCCGCGGACAGTGAGCTTGACGCTAGTCCGGTGCGGCGCCAGACAACCTGTAAATGTAAGGGGTACGCGGCTTTTGTGCGCATCCGCCCCTCAATTCGCGGCAATTCCACTGTGGACATCGAATATTGTGATGGATGTTCATTCTGGCGCCGGAGCAGATGATGGCGGCTCAAGACGATGAAGTTCCGCTAAATGCTGTCCGCGCATTTGTGATCGTCGCGCGCGAAGGTAGCGTCACGCGCGCCGCCAGCACCTTGGGGACAACGCAGAGCTCGGTCAGCCGCTATTTGTCCGCCCTGCGGGACTATCTCGGTGCAGACCTAATCCAGCGGCGCGGCCGGCGCAGTGATTTGACCGAGTTCGGAAGGCTATTCGCTAATGCAGTCTCCGAACCGCTCGAAACGGTCGGCTTCACCGCTAAGAGAATGCGGCGGCGTGCAGCTGCGGGCACCAATCGGATTGTCGTCCGCACGTCACTATCGACCTTTGCTTTCTCTATTTTGATCCCAAATCTGCAAGCGTTCTCTGCTGAAGCGGGCGGGGTTATCGTGGATGTCGTGAGCTCGCTGTCGCCGCCGACGTCTTCGGATGACTTCGACGTATTAATTACACGCGACCTTTCCGTCATCGAACCTGCCGATAGTTGGGAGATCTACAATGAGGAGCTGGTATGCGTGGGGCCGCCGAATCTGGCCGCGGGCAGAGAACTCTCGATCGTTCGATCAACGCCGATATTGAACATCACATCTCGTCCCGACATCCTGCCGACATGGCTGAGGGCCATGAACTTGTCCTCAAATGACATACGGGCAGGCGCGCGGTACGATCATAACTATCTTGCTCTGCCGGCAGTCATGACAGGAAATTGCCTTCTTGTCGCACCCGAAATCATCGTCAGTGATCTGGTGCGAGGAGGCGCTTTGCAAATCATACCCGGCTCGCGCGCGCCAAGCGGCATGCAGTATCGGGCCTATGCTGTGGATCGCAGCGAGCATCCCGAAATCGCTCGTTCTTTTTGCCGGTGGGTCACTCGTCTTTGCAAGAAGGCGGCGCTAGCGCAGGCTGCCTGAGACGCCTCTCCAAGTCTCGTCAAAGAGTCTGCGGGAAATCGAGTGCCGCCCATTCAGATCGAGAGCACTCAACCTGAGAGATAATCCGACGAAAACGGCCGCCGTCTTCTTCCAACCAAGATAACGTCTCTGTTGCAGCGATCCCGACGACAAAGGATGAAGTGAGAGATCGAACGTAGGACTTCATCCTATTGCCGCTCGTACGATGTAAGCAAAGAATTGGTTGCAATGAACGAACGCGATGGCACCGATCGCCCGAGAACTCATGGACCGTCATCCCAGCTTCTGCTCTTGTTGAGCAATGCGCGGCAGCGAAGACGCATGATGCGTCGCGCCAACTTAACGAGTCGGATTGTTCGACTGCGCAGGTCGTCTGTTTTCCAGCCCCGCTCGACAATGCGATGACTTCCAAACAGGCCTTGCGCGATTTCGCGGTAGCTATTTCCCTCCTGCCAGCCATCCAATGCGCGGAGCGCGAGGATCAGCCGACGCCGTTTCAAGGCCGGGAAAGCAAGAGGGAGCCTTCCGAGCGGCCGATCCTCAAGAGCTAGCCAAAATCGACGTGCGGCCTGCAAGCGGAGCTCGAAATTTGCGTCGAGCGGCAGATCGAGGACGACAGCAGACGTGCTCGCCGGAAGCTTGCTCAGCCAAAGGCGATGCTTCGTGCCACCGAGCGGCACAATGGCATGCCATCCATCCGGCGCGCGACGCAGCTCGCCGCCCGACAGATTGGCAAAATCGAGCTGGTACCTTTTGGACGCCACGCAGTTGGCTGCCCGCACAGCTAGCACGGTCGGCAGCACTTCGGGGGCCCAGAAGACTGCTTGTTTGTCGAATGTCTTTTGCGGATCAGCTGGAAAACGAGAGCCCCCACTTCCGCCGGAACGGGCCCGCCGCTGCTTTTGAACGTTGACGGCGAGATAGCCGCCTATAATCCTCTTGGTAGTCGCGATCCCGTCGCAGCCACTCCCAGGCCAGCTCGACAGCCTCTGCCTTCTTGAGACCACTGTACGCTTCCTCGGATCTCCAGTCAGTAACCGGCATTGCACCATTCCCCGTACGATCTTGCACGCGCGGAGAACTGCAGCCCATGATTGTGGCGCTTTACGGTTGCGTGCGTGCCGAGTACCAGCGCTCCATGCAGGGAAGCGATGCAACGATCATGTTTTACGATGCCTAGGAATTCTGCCTACCTTGATGTCGGCCTTGTTCATTCCTTTGGCCTACCGCGGCGTAGCAGATCACGATAGCCATGGCCCGCTATCCACTTGGCCCGAGCCATGTGACTTTCGAAGGTGCGTCGCGCGCGATCCGGTTCGAGGGTCGGATCGAGACCAAGCACAACGCGCGCGACTTCGCGCCAATCTGCCCTGTCAGCCGCGGCATCGAGAAGTCGCATGTAGGTAATGGCGTGCTCCCTGTCATATGACGTGAGCTCGTGCGCGCTGGGCGCCAATTCTGCGATTTTCGGGTCGGCCGGCACTGCCTGAAACTCCTAGCAGACTGAAAAATCTATTGAAATTCTAGCAATGATAACCAAATCGGGGCATTTTGGTACCGCTCGAATCGTCGCGATCCAAGCTCTTTTTGGCCAGCCGGGTGGCTGCGAACGCAGATCGGCTCACAATGACCTGGCGGCGGTTTCTACACATTTCGCTCTTTCATTGGGGCTGGATGTACTCGCAGTCCATACCGGTGACTAATCGCAGATTTGCTACGCAGCTAGCATGTCCTTGCTCTCACCCTGCCGGGAACGGAATGAAGGGCCGCGGTTTGCCTCGTGCGCTGGTGAAAGGCCGAAGCCTGAAGGCAGGCCAAATGGAAAGAATTCGCTTCACCACATTTCGAGCTCCAGGTGACCGGGTGTCCAATTTAGTCGCGGCGCCCGAAAAAAACCGCACCTATCGCTGGGCCGTTTTTACTCTTCCGCCAGTCGCGAGTAGCGTTGCCGTGAGCCCGAGCTGTGATGGGGCGAGGGTATTCGAAAAGGACAAACTCCCCGACATATGCGTCTTACGGTAACCTGCTTCGAAGACGCAACTGCTGCAAAGACACCCAACTGCTTGGATGCCAAGCTTATCGCAATAGTATGGCTATAACCAGTGGTTTCATAATCGTCGGAATGGCTGCTTTTGCGCATGAAAGCTCGTGCGCTTGTTGCCTGGAATGTGCGCCGGATCCGTGTCGATCGCGGCATTCCGCAAGAGCAATTGGCCTACGACGCCGGGATTGACCGCTCGTATATGGGCCGCATTGAGCAGCAGAAAGAGAACCCTACCATTGATCTCCTGGATCGGGTCGCCGCGACGTTGGGTATTCACTTGTCGGAATTATTCACCGAGCCGGCCAAGGGAACGACGCCTCCAAAACCGATGTCCAGAGGACGCAAGCCGGCACGCCCGTCCCGGTATAGGAAATAGCTATTTCAGAGAGCCATGTTGTAGCCAAGGACGGGGGGACGAGCGGCCTCACGTGCCCCTTCGAATCTGCGGCAGCCGAGGCCGATCTCCTGCTTCCGCCGATGCCGCACGACGGTTCCTGTTAGACATCGCCAGCACGATCTGCCTCCACATAAGCCAGAGCATTTTCGAGATGAGTGCTTACGCCGCTCGCGTAAACCGATTGGGGCCGCTTGAGACCGAGGCCTGTCAAACGCCATCCGGAACTGCCCCCTCATATTGCCTCAGATGAGAATGTTACCGAAGTGGATTCCCGTTTCTTCCCGGAATCCGGCTTGCCGCGAGTCCGAGCAAGCCGCTCGCGAAGCGCGCCCTCCATAGCGCTGTAGCGAACGAGCGGCTTGCGGTGATTAGGCGAAGGCACCTGTCGGGATTGGAACCTCAGGCACGGAGCCTGGGTCGATGCTCAATGCGATCTCTGCGCTGCTGATGAGCTGTCGAGCGGCCTTTGATCGCCATTTCTTCACCAATCGCTGCACCGTACGCCGCTGATGGTCGCCGAACCGACCGGGCGCATGGGCTTCCAGCCGGGAGAGAATATCGACCGCGGACAAGTGCGGAGCCGCGGCGAGCCATTCCTCGATGACCGGAGTGTAGGGGTCGAGCATCGATGGCCGACGTGGCACAGGCTTGCGCCGCACATGGCGGCGCCGATGAATGACCCGCTGCTCGCCTTGTTTCCAACCATCGCCGAGCTCTCGGGCAAAGGCCACCAAGTCACTCCGCACCGGCGCAACAGTCATCCTTGGCATTCCAGCCCGCTGATCGACGCGCTTGCCCAGTTCATTTTGGGCGTCCCGCATCTGTGCCAAGCAATGCCAGCGGATCAAGCGTGCGGTAGATCTCTAGCAGCCTGCGTTTGAATACCTCATCGGGACTCGGATGGACCAGCGCTCGTTCGTACGGCGTTGCGGGAGGAAGATAGCGCTTGATCACCTTGGCGCCTTCGCGGTGCTTCTCCTTCAGCTTAAACGAAGGCTGGAAGAAATTGATGTGCAGCCGTGCCGCCGCAAACAGGCGAGCTAGTAAGCGAGCGGCATCGATGCCTTCAAACCGCCCGTAGCCCACTAGTGTCCCGAGTCACAAGTTCGCAATCATAGATTCGCATTAGATTCGCGTCGCTGTGCCAAGGATGGAGGCAAACAGCGATGGAGTTTGCAATGGCGGTCCAGCAACTTGCCTCCCTGATCTTGAGCGATGATGAGCGTGCCGAACTGACGTCGTTGACGATGCGACGGAAGACGGCGCAAGCGCTGGCTCTGAGAGCGCGGATCGTGCTGACCTGCGCGGAAGGTGGCCAGAACACTGAAGTGGCGGCCAAGCTGGGCCTAGACCGGCAGACGGTAGGCAAGTGGCGGCGGCGTTTTGTGGAGCGGCGTGTGGCCGGGCTCCATGACGAGCCGCGCTCCGGAGCGCCACGGACGATCAACGATGCCCGCATCGAAGCAGTGATCGTGAGGACGTTGGAGAGTTGCCCTGAGAACGCCACTCATTGGAGCTCCCGCGACGTGGCGAAGACCAGCGGTCTATCGGTATCGACGGTGCAACGCATCTGGCGGGCCTTTGGGCTCCAGCCGCACCGGATGGAGACATTCAAGCTCTCGACCGATCCGAACTTCGTCGCCAAAGTGCGCGACGTCGTGGGCCTTTACGTCTCGCCGCCAGAGCACGCCATCGTTCTATGCGTGGATGAGAAGTCCCAAATCCAGGCGCTGGACCGTAGCCAGCCGATGCTGCCGATACGTCCTGGCCAGCCGGCCCGAAGGAGCCATGACTACACAAGGCACGGCACCACATCGCTGTTCGCCGCCCTCGACATCGCGACCGGACGGGTCATCGGCAAGTGCTTCGGACGGCATCGCGCTGCCGAGTTCCGCAAGTTCCTCGACGAGATCGAGGCTGCCGTGCCACGCGAACTCGATGTCCATCTCGTCATGGACAACTACGTCACGCATAAGACCCCGCTGATCCGGAGATGGCTGGCCAAAAGACCGCGTTGGCACGTGCACCTGACCCCGACCAGTTCGTCATGGCTCAATCAGGTCGAGCGCTTCTTAGCGCTGCTCACCGATAAGAAGATTAGGCGCGGACTCTATCGCAGCGTAGCTGCTCTCAGGGCCGACATCACCTCGTTCATCGAACGACACAACGCCGATCCCAAACCATTCCGATGGACCAAATCCGCCGATGGCATCCTTGCTTCCATCGAGCGCTTCTGCCGATACAATGCCCCCCAAAACAACACACGATGTTGCGAACTTCTGGTTCAGGACACTAGGTGGCGAACGACAGCTCCGTTCTTTTGCTCCACGAATGCCTGATCGTTCTTCTTGTAGGCCCTGGAACGAGTTACTTCGACATTGTGAGAGCGGCAAGCGCGGCGGCAATCAGGGTGAGACTTCAGCGACAATCAAGGGTTCTTCCGCATATTTGGTGCAGCTTGATCGACCGGGGTTGGACAGGTTGCTCGGTCGTTCTCAGGCAGCCAGGAGGACGCGTCGACGCAATAGCGGGTAGCTTGCCCGGCCATACATTTGTCGT
>NZ_VKHP01000219.1 GCF_010811875.1 Bradyrhizobium uaiense | reverse complement strand
CCCTCCCCCGCAAGGGGGGAGGGAGCCTGAACAGCGTGCCCTCCTCACATTGCAGGATCATAGGCTCGCCACCCTGAGCCGCAGCGCGGCGCTCTGGCGGTGATGCGCGTGGGTGATCGCGACCGCGAGCGCGTCCGCGGCATCGGCGGACGGCGGCTCGGCCTTCGGCAGCAAGATCTTCAGCATCACCTGGATCTGGTTCTTCTCGGCATGACCGGCGCCGACCACGGTCTTCTTGACCTGGTTCGGCGCGTATTCGGCGACAGAGATACCGAACATGGCGGGCGCCAGCATGGCGACGCCGCGCGCCTGGCCGAGCTTCAGCGTGGCGACGCCGTCCTTGTTGACGAAGGTTTGCTCGACCGCCGCCTCCGCCGGCCTGTAGTCGCCGAGCACGGCGGCCAGCCCCTCATGGATCGCGAGCAGCCGGCTCGCCAGCGGCAGATCGTCCGGCGGCTCGACCGAACCGCAGCCGATATACACCAGACGGTTGCCTTCGGTCTCGATCACGCCCCAGCCGGTGCGGCGGAGACCCGGATCGATACCGATGATGCGGACGGGAGAGCGAATCGGCTGGGATGTCATGGGGTAGTGATACCGCCTGCGCCGGGAGAACGAAACACAAACGGGGGCTCATCCCCTGCCGCGGTCGCCGCCGGCCCCGCTCGTCCCGCCCTTGCTCGTCATCCCCCGCGAAAGCGGGGGATCCAGTACGCCGCGGCTTCTCCGATCAAACGCAGGTCTCTGGAATACTGGATCGCCCGGTCGAGGCCGGGCGATGACGACGGAGCAAGTGGATCACCCGCCCATCTTCGCGATCAGCGCGTCGGACACCTCGAAATTGGCGAACACGTTCTGGACGTCGTCGTGCTCGTTGAGCAGGTCCATCAGCTTCAACAGCTTTTCGCCGGTCTCGTCGTCGACCGCGACGGTGTTCTGCGGCTTCCAGGTCAGTGCCGCCTTGCGCGGCTCGCCGAACTTGGCTTCCAGCGCTTTTGCGACCTCGCGGAAGGTGTCCTGCGAGGCGTAGACCTCATGGCCGCCCTCGCTGGAAACCACGTCGTCGGCGCCGGCCTCGATCGCGGCATCCAGCATCGCGTCGTCGGAGGCGACCTTGGCGTCGTATTCGATGATGCCGGTGTGGTCGAACATGAAGGCGACCGAGCCGGTTTCGCCGAGATTGCCGCCTGATTTCGTGAAGAAGGAACGGATGTCGGAGGCGGCGCGATTGCGATTGTCGGTCAGCGCTTCGACGATCACGGCGACGCCACCGGGACCGTAGCCCTCATAGCGGATCTCGTCATAGTTCTCGCCATCGCTGCCCGAGGCCTTCTTGATGGCGCGCTCGATATTGTCCTTGGGCATGTTCTCGACACGCGCCGCGACCACGGCTGCGCGCAGCCGCGCGTTCATCGCCGGATCCGGGGTGCCGAGCTTGGCCGCCACGGTGATTTCGCGGGCCAGCTTGCCGAAAAGCTTCGACTTCTGGGCATCCTGCCGGCCCTTGCGGTGCATGATGTTCTTGAATTGGGAATGGCCGGCCATGCGACGTCTCTTCGGAGCTTGGGTGGAAAACGCGGCCTTATAGGCCCCTGGCGACCAAAATCAAAGGTCGGCAGGGACCGTCCGGCAGAGGAATACTACCGCAAGCCGGAATATGAGGCACTTGTTAACCATGACTTCATGCCCGGATGCGAGGATCGCCCCGGTCCCGCCGTAACTCTCCAAGAACCCCCAAAGAGCTCCCATGGCGTTCGGTTTGTTTCGAAAGCAAGTGCCGGAGCAGGCCGCGCCTGGCGTCGCGCCGCAGGTTCCGACCGCGGCTGCGCCCGAAGTCGCAACCGAGACTGATTCGTCCAGGGAGATCCTGGAACTGCTGGAACTCGAGCTCGGCGCGATGATCCGCCAGCTCGAGCGCGCCGCGGGCTCGGTCGCCGACGGCGCCGAAGCGACGGCAGCCAAGCTCGCGACCATCCGCTCCCGCACCGACGCCCTCACCGGCCGCAGCAGCGATGCGCAGAGCACCGCAACGACGTTCTCCGAGGCCGCTGACCGCTTCACCCATTCCGCCGAAGGCATCGGGGCGCAGGTGCGAAGCGCGAGCCAGCTCGCCGACGATGCCGCCGCCGCGGCGCGCGAGGCCACCGCCAATGTCGATCGCTTGCGGGAATCCTCGGCTGCGATCGGCAATGTGGTCAATCTGATCGCGCAGATCGCGCGGCAGACCACGCTCCTGGCGCTCAACTCGACCATCGAGGCCGCGCGCGCCGGTGCCGCCGGCAAAGGCTTTGCGGTGGTCGCAACCGAGGTCAAGGCGCTCGCGGTGCAGACCCAGAGCGCGACCGAAGAGATCACGCGGAAGATCGAGGCGTTGCAGAAGGACGCCACCGGATCGGCGGACGCCGTGCATCGCATCTCGGAGGCGATCGAAAAAATCCGCCCGGTATTCGACAACGTCAACGGTGCGGTCGCCGAGCAGAACCAGATCACCGGCGAGATGGGCCAGAATGCGGCCTCCGCCTCCCACTTCATCGTCTCGGTCGGCACCAGCGCCGGCGAGATCGATTCGGCAACCCAGGAAGCCGCCGCGCATGGCGACAATGTCGCCAAGGCCGGCAAGGCGGTGACCGCCTTCGCCCAGAAGCTGAAGGCACGCTGCGCGGTGCTGCTGCGCCAGGACGAGCGCGGCGATCCGCGCAAGAACGAGCGGCTGCCCTGCAGCCTCACCATCGAGGTCACGACTGCGCGGGGCATCGTCACCGCGCCGGTCTACGAGATCGCGATGGACGGCATCCTGATCGGCGGGCCTGACGCCGAGAAGTTGCCGGCCCACGAGACCCTGAGCGCAACCTTGCAGGATATCGGCCCGTGCCGGATCAGGATCGCCGACCGCGCCAAGGCAGGTAGCCAGGCGCGGTTCGAGGCGGCGACATCAGAGCTGCGCGAGAAGATCGAAGACCGGATGTGGGCGATCCACGAGGAGAACGCCGAACTCGTCACCCGCGCGATGGAAGCCGGCCGCGCGCTGAGCAGGATCTTCGAGAACGGGCTCGACAGCGGCGCGATCGCGATCGCCGACATGTTCGACACCGACTATGTCGAGATCGCAGGCACCAACCCGGTGCAGTACCGCACCAGGATGCTGGACTGGGCGGATCGTTCGCTGCCCGCGCTGCTCGAGGCGTTCCTCGCCAAGGACAAGCGCCTGGCGTTCTGCGCGACGGTCGACCGCAACGGCTACCTGCCGGTTCACAACAAGATCTACTCGCATCCGCAGCGGCCGGGCGATGTCGCCTACAACACCGCCAATTGCCGCAATCGCCGCATCTTCAACGATGCCGCAGGCCTTGCCGCCGCGCAAAACCAGCGCGCCTATCTGGTGCAGAGCTATGCGCGCGACATGGGCAACGGCACCACCGTGATGATGCGCGAGATCGACGTGCCGATCCGCGTCCGCGGCCGACACTGGGGCGCCTTCCGCACCGCCTACAAACTTTGATCGGAATTCTTGTAGCCCGGATGGAGCGAAGCGTAATCCGGGACACGCAGTGCACGCTCAGGCAAGACCGGCGACGCGAATCACGCTTTAGATCGGAATGGGGAATGCTGCGGCGGCTCGACGGGCCGCTGTGACGGGAGGACGTGCTGACATGTCGGCTGCGCAGCTTGCAGTGCTGGATATCTCATCGGACCGGACGCTGGCCGAACGGCTGGTCGACCAGCTTGCCGACCGCATCGGCGGCCTCGGGGTCGAGCTTGCCGACATCGCCGGCAACGTCCAGGAGGTCGCGAACCGCGTCAGCAGCCAGTCGGAGCGGTTCCACCATTTGCAGGAGACCGCCGAGATCATGGTCTCGGCCAATCACGACATCGCCAATGCCTCGCAGGCGGTGCAGACGACTGCATCCGCCGCGGTCGGCCAGATCGCGGAATCGCGCAACGCCGTCGAGACGGCGGTCAGTCACATCGCTGAGCTCGTCGCCGCCGTCGGGCGGATCGAGGCGCGGCTCGCCGCGGTCGGCTCCGCGCTGAGCCAGGTCGCCAAGGTCTCCGGGTCGATCGAGGCCATCGCCAAGCAGACCAATCTTTTGGCGCTCAACGCCACGATCGAGGCCGCGCGCGCCGGCAACGCCGGCCGCGGCTTTGCCGTGGTCGCAAGCGAGGTGAAGAACCTTGCGGAAGCAACGCGCCAGGCGACGCATCAGATCTCCGACACCGTGCGCGATCTCGACGGCCAGATCGGCAGCCTGATCGGCGAGAGCAGCGATGCCTCGCCGCGCGCCAAGAGCACCGGCGAAGGCGCCCAGCAGATCTCCGGCATCATCACGCGCGTCCAGGAAGGCTTCTCATCCGTCGGCGCCGAGATCGGCAGCGTCGCGCGCGCCGCGACCTCCAATCTCGGTCATTGCGACACGGTGATCACGGAGCTGAACGAGCTTGCCGAGGGCGTCGATCTCTCCTCGCGCGACCTCAAGCACGCCGACGGCCGCGTAGCGAAGCTGCTCGAGCTTTCCGAGAGCCTGATCGTGACGATCGCAGACAGCGGCGTGGAGACCTCGGATGCGCCGCTGATCCGCGTCGTGATCGAGACCGCAAAGCGGATCTCCGAGCTGTTCGAGGGTGCCGTCGCACGCGGCGAGATCACGCTGGCGCAATTGATGGACGAGAAGTATCGCGAGATCGCGGGCACCAATCCGAAGCAGTATCTGACCGACTATGTCAGCTTCACCGACCGCGTGCTGCCCGCGATTCAGGATCCGATCCAGAAGACCGATCCGCGCATCGTGTTCTGCGTCGCCTGGGCACGCAGCGGCTATCTGCCGACCCACAATCCGAACTACCGGCTGCCGCAGGGGCCGGACCCGGTGTGGAACAACGCCAATTGCCGCAACCGCCGCTTGTTCAACGACCGCGCGGTAAGCAAGGTCGCAGC
Source organism: Bradyrhizobium uaiense (assembly GCF_010811875.1). GTDB lineage: Bacteria > Pseudomonadota > Alphaproteobacteria > Rhizobiales > Xanthobacteraceae > Bradyrhizobium > Bradyrhizobium uaiense. The sequence continues at coordinate 11,233 of NZ_VKHP01000219.1, read as the reverse complement.
CAATACCAAACCGTTCCTGCTGCAGACCTACCGCCGCGACATGGGCGGCGGCAATTTCGTGCTGATGAAGGACCTGTCGTCGCCGATCGTCGTGAACGGCCGCCACTGGGGCGCGTTCCGGATGGGTTTTCGGCAGGGCTAGCGTGATCCCGTAGCCCGAGAACCCCGCCAACGCTTGAACCGGCTGCGCAAAAATCAAAGAACAGCGCAGCTATTCGTCTTGGCCTTTTTTCGAAGCATTTGGGATTACGGAGACAACCACTGATTTGGATCCCGCAGGCTGTCCAACACGTAGTACCGGGTGTCCTTCGGGTGTTCTGCAAGGTGATCCCGGCTCTCCCACGCCGTCTTCCACTCACCAACCGCTGTCATGGGCGTGAAAGTCCGATCATCATTTTGTCGATAGACACGCCATATCGGCAATTCTGATGCGACCCCGCTGTCGAGAAATGCGGCAACGAAGCCAGGATGCCAACTCGTGTCCATTCCCATTGACGCCGGCTGCCCACCTTCGCTCATAGATACCATTCCCCAAGGTCTTCGAGGGCCGTGGCCCTCATTGCAATAGGCCAACGCCAAGTCCCAGTTGGGGTCCTCGAATGTCGTCCAGCACGGATATTGCTGCCCGGGCGAGCCATAGTCCCAGTCCCGCATAACAACATGCGGTTCGACCAAACGCTGTCTGATGAAGGTCACAGTGGCCTTATGATCGATTGTCGCAAGCTCGGTCTCGATAAGTCCCTTCAGCCACTCCTCCGAGACGCTCATGTCGAGATCACCAATCAGCAAGACTACTCAAGTCCAGAAGCCCGGCACCGCGGGCTCGAGCCGCCCGCCGGCGCGCACCGGCGCGACCTTGACTGCAAGCCCGGTCGTATCGTCGGTCTCGACCGCGATGCCACTCAGTGTCGCGACGCCGCCGGCCGGCTCGAAACGGCCGGAGGGAATGCCGGTGAGGAAGCGCTGCAGCGGCTCCTCCTTCTGCATGCCGATCACTGAATCATAATCGCCGGTCATGCCGGCATCGCTCATATAGGCGGTGCCGCCGGGCAGCACCTGGTGGTCGGCGGTCGGAACATGGGTATGGGTCCCGACCACGAGGCTGACGCGGCCGTCGCAGAAGAAGCCGATGCCCTGCTTCTCGCTCGTGGCCTCGGCATGGAAATCGAGCACGATGGCATCACAGCCTTCGCGCAGCGGGCAGGCCTCGAGTTCGCGATCGATCGCGCTGAACGGATCGTTCGAGGACGGCTCCATGAAGACGCGGCCGATCGCGTTGAGAACCAGTGCGCGCTTGCCGCTCTTGGTATCGACCAGCGTGGCGCCGCGGCCCGGCGAATGGCGCGGGAAATTCAAGGGGCGGATCAGGCGCGGCGCGCGCTCGATGAAGACCAGCGCCTCCTTCTGATTCCAGGCATGGTTGCCGAGCGTGATCGCGTCGGCGCCGGCATCGAGCAGCTCCTGATAGATCGCCTCGGTGATGCCGAAGCCGCCGGCGGAATTCTCGCCATTGACGACGACGAGGTCGAGCGACCAGTCCCTGATCATGCCGGGAAGGTGGTCGGCGATGGCGGTGCGGCCGGTCCTGCCGACGACGTCACCAACGAAAAGAATACGCAAGGCTAGGCACTCCGGAAATCGAACGTCTTGCGCTCCGTTAGCACATAATCGAGCGGGACGTCGTGCGACAGCGCCGGAATGGCCTTGGTTTCCTGTGCAGCAAAGGCGACCCCGACCCCGATCACATGCTTGGCCTTGCGCAGATGTGCAAAGGTATAGTCGTAATAGCCGGCGCCATAGCCGATGCGGTGGCCGAGCTTGTCGAATGCGGCAAGCGGCACCAGCATCACGTCGGGATGAACCTCGGCCGCGGCCGGTGACGGCTCGGGAATGCCGAGCGGCCCGAGCATCAGGCGGTCCTGCGGCGACCAGTTGCGGAAGGTCAGCGACTGGCCGCGCGCATTGATGCAGGGCAGTGCGAGCCGCGCACCCTTGTCGGCCAGCTTCTTCATCAACGGCGCCGGATCGAGTTCGCTGCGGATCGGTGCATAGCCGGAGATGATCATGCCCTGCGTGATCTCGAACGGCGCGCCGCGCTTGGCAAGCGCCTCGGCAGCAGTCGCGCGCTGCTCGTCGCTCAGCGCGTCGCGCTTGGCGAGGGCAAGCGCCCGAAGCTCGGCCTTCGATGGAGATGCGTGCATGATCCATCTTCCGCTGTCGTCGTCCGCGACAACGGACGATCCATCATTCCACAGACGCTAGCTTTCGTAAGACCAGCCGCGGCGCGCCGGACGCCCTGCTTCGCAGGGGACAGCGCTGCACCACAATCGAACCGCCGCCGCGCGACGACCAGGCAACAGCAAAAATAGTGCGAAGCCGCAGAGGCCGTTGGAGCGCTCGATCCCGGAGTTCCCTACGAAAGTAGGTGGGCACCATATGTCCGGGTCCACGGACCCGGCCAGGGACAGTTCCCTAAAGGATCGATAAGGCCCCGGGGATATATGGCTCCTGACGCACGACGCAGCTTCGCGGGGGCTAATCTAGCTATCGTTGCCGCAATCCGCCAGCGGTAAGGACGACGCAGAGCTCCTGCTCTCTCTTCCCCCTCCCCCGGGAGAGCATTTGCGGGTGCGCGGCGCCAAAATATTGAAAACAACCCCATGCAAAGTAGCGGCGGTGGCGGGAGTTCGATCAATCTGCTTGACGCGTCGGGCAACTCACGGATACTTTTCCAATATTCCGAAATCCAGCAACCCACAGTCGCCCTCAGGGCGCGCGTGCTTCTGTAACCGACGTTCCCACGTCGTCATGGCCGATCGCCATATCGGATAGCCCTGCCCCCAGCAGAGGGGGTCACCCGATCGCGATGCCGCCGCCGATGGTGCGGTTGAGCACCTGCGTGGTGCGCTCGATCCGCTCGGCGGCGGCGTTGAGCGCGTTGGAGACCGCGGTCTGGGTCGCGCGGGCGCGGTCGGTAGCGGCGACGCGGGCATTGCGCAGCTGCTCGACCTCTTCCTCGAGGCTGCGGATGCGCGCGCTCGCATCGACCAGTTCGTCGCAGGCGGTGAGCGCCGCCATCACCGTGAGCCTGGCATCGCCGATCTCGCCGAACTTGCCGCGCAGCGATTCGACGCGCTGCTGGAGATTTTCCGCGAGCTTCAACAGCCGCACCTCCTGGCCCTCCTCGCAGGCCATCCGGTATTGCCGGCCGTTGATGGTGACGTTGATGTGGCTCATCTGCCTTCTCCGCCCTCGAGCACGGCGCGAATCGTGCCGATCGCCGCGTCGAGCTTTTCCGCGATGTCGCGATTGACGCGCTCGAGCTTGCGCGACTTCACCAGCGATCCGTCGAGCTCGTCGGCTAGGCGGGAGCGATCGGCGCCGAGCGCCTGAATCCGGCTCGCCAATTCATTCTCGTCGCGGTCGGCCTCGCGCCGCCGCTCGACCGAGCTTTCCAGCGCATCGAGCGCTGACATCAGCCGCTTTGTCGCAGCATCGATATCGGCAAGCGGTGCCTCGGTATTGCCAGACCCGTTGGCGAGACGATCACTCATGACACGCGGCGTGGACCCCTCAGGTAGGCCGTTAGAGATGGCTGCCGCACGGCAAAACTGGCGGTTCGGCAAGCGTTTACGGGACGAAATTTACGTGGCAAGCGAGCCCAGCGCAACGGAAGTGCAGAACTATGCACCGTTCAATGAAATAGGGCGATTTCGGGCAACTTTTCCCCGTTTTGGGGCGTTTCATCGCCTTGGACTTGCGGAATTGAGGTGCTAATCCACCCTCCAACCCGTAAGGCCATCCACGCGCGTATCGCGGCTGCCCGCCCCGATGCGTCCAGCAATCAGCTCCTCATTCCAGGCGGACTTTTCATCATGACGCAGGTCGATCACACCCGTATGGCCAATGCGATCCGTGGCCTTGCCATGGACGCCGTCGAGAAGGCGAATTCCGGCCATCCCGGCCTGCCGATGGGCGCCGCCGACATCGCGACCGTCCTGTTCACGAAATTCCTGAAGTTCGATGCCGCCGACACGGCATGGCCCGATCGCGATCGCTTCGTGCTCTCCGCCGGCCACGGCTCGATGCTGCTCTATGCGTTGCTGTACCTCACCGGCAACAAGGACATGACGCTCGACCAGATCAAGCATTTCCGCCAGCTCGGATCGCTGACGCCGGGCCATCCGGAGAACTTCCACACCAAGGGCATCGAGACCACCACCGGTCCGCTCGGCCAGGGCATTGCGACCGCGGTCGGCATGGCGCTCGCCGAGAAGATGCTCGCCGCCGAGTTCGGCAAGAAGATCGTCCATCACCACACCTATGTGCTCGCCTCCGACGGCGACCTGATGGAAGGCATCTCGCAGGAAGCGATCGCGCTGGCCGGCCACTGGCGGCTCAACAAGATGATCGTGCTGTACGACGACAACGGCATCTCGATCGACGGCCCGACCTCGATCGCCGATTCCGTCGATCAGGTGAAGCGCTTCAAGTCCGCGGGCTGGGCCGCCGAATTGATCGACGGCCATGATCCGGAGGCGATTGCCGCTGCGATCACCCGCGCGCAGAAATCCAGCAAGCCTTCGCTGATCGCCTGCAAGACCACGATCGGCTTCGGCGCACCGACCAGGGCCGGCACCGCCAAGGCGCATGGCGAAGCGCTCGGCGCCGCTGAGCTCAAGGGCGCCAAGGAAAAGCTCGGCATCTCGCTCGAGCCGTTCTCGGTGCCCGACGATGTGCTGAAGGCGTGGCGCGAAGCGGGTGCTCGCGGCGCCGCCGAGCACAAGGCCTGGGACGAGCAGTTCGCGCAGCTCGGCAACCGCAAGCGCGCCGAGTTCGAGCGCCGGATCCGTCACGAGCGGCCGCAATCGCTCGCCAAGGGACTGCGCGCCTTCAAGAAGGGCCTCCTGGAAAATCCGCTCAACGTCGCGACCCGCAAATCGTCGGAAGCTGCGATCGAGGTGATTGCGGCTGCGATGCCGATGGAATTCGTCGCCGGCTCCGCCGACCTCACCGGCTCCAACAACAACAAGGCGAAGTCGGCAGTGGGATTCGCCGCCAAGACGCCGAAGGGCCGCTTCATCCATTACGGAATTCGCGAGCACGGCATGGCGGCGTGCCTCAACGGCATCTTCCTGCATGGCGGCTTCGCGCCGAACGGCGCCACCTTCCTGGTGTTCACGGACTATGCGCGTGGCGCGATGCGCCTGTCGGCGCTGATGGGCACCGGCGTCGTCTATGTCATGACCCATGACTCGATCGGCCTCGGCGAGGACGGCCCGACCCACCAGCCGGTCGAGCACCTCTCTGCACTGCGCGCGATGCCCAACATGCGCGTGTTCCGTCCCTGCGACGCGGTCGAGACCGCCGAGTGCTGGGAACTGGCGCTCAACCGCATCGACGGACCGACGGTGCTGGCGCTGACCCGCCAGAACCTGCCGCAGCTCCGCGCCACGGCTCCGAACGACAATCCGTGCAGCCACGGCGCCTACGAGCTGGTCGCGGCGCAGGGCGACGCAAAAGTGTCATTGTTCGCCTCCGGTTCCGAGGTCCAGATCGCGGTCGAGGCGCAGAAGCAGCTCGCCGGGCGCGGCATCGCGACGCGGGTCGTCTCGGTCCCGTCGCTGGAATTGCTGCTGGCGCAGCCCGCCGAGCGGCAAAACGCCATTATCGGCAACGCTCCGGTCAAGATCGCGATCGAGGCCGCGGTGCGCTGGGGCTGGGATGCCGTGATCGGCCGTGACGGCGAATTCATCGGCATGCACGGTTTCGGTGCCAGCGCCCCGGCGAAGGACCTTTTCCCGCATTTCGGCATTACCGCTGAAGCCGTCGTTAACGCTGCCACGAAGCGCGTCTGACGCTGGCCTGACACCCGCGGGCCAAGGTTGAGCTTGACGCGAAAAAGGATTACCAAAGCTCCATCTTTTCCGTACGCGCCCGGCTGAACCGGGCGTTCCGCCGTAAAAACCTCGTGGGAGCCCTCCCGCGGGGCTGACAACAGCATTAGAGGAGACGAGCATGGCAATCCGCGTCGCGATCAACGGGTTTGGGCGTATCGGCCGCAATGTGTTGCGCGCCATCGCCGAGTCCGGCCGCAAGGACATCGAGGTGGTCGGCATCAACGACCTCGGCCCGGTCGAGACCAACGCGCATCTGCTGCGCTTCGATTCCGTGCATGGCCGCTTTCCGGGCACCGTGACCGTCGACGGCGATTCGATCAGCGTCGGCGACAACAAGATCAAGGTCTCGGCCGAGCGCGATCCCTCCAAGCTGCCGTGGAAGGCCCTCGGCGTCGACATCGCGCTGGAATGCACCGGCATCTTCACCGCCAAGGACAAGGCCTCCGCGCATCTGACCGCCGGCGCCAAGCGCGTGCTGGTCTCGGCCCCGGCCGATGGCGCCGACGCCACTATCGTCTACGGCGTCAACCATGACACGCTGAACAAGGATCAGCTCGTCGTCTCCAACGGCTCCTGCACCACCAACTGCCTCGCGCCGGTTGCCAAGGTGTTGAACGAGACGGTCGGCATCGAGACCGGCTTCATGACCACGATTCACGCCTATACCGGCGACCAGCCGACGCTCGACACCCTGCACAAGGATCTCTATCGCGGCCGCGCCGCTGCGATGTCGATGATCCCGACCTCGACCGGCGCCGCCAAGGCGATCGGCCTGGTGCTGCCGGAGCTGAAGGGCAAGCTCGACGGCGTCTCGATCCGCGTGCCGACCCCGAACGTCTCGGTGATCGACCTGAAGATCGTCGCCAAGCGCGCCACCGACGCCAAGGAAATCAACGAGGCGATGAAGCGTGCCTCTGAGCAGCAGCTCAAGGGCATTCTGGGCTTTACCACCGCGCCGAACGTCTCGATCGACTTCAACCACGATCCGCACTCGGCCACCTTCCACATGGACCAGACCAAGGTGCAGAACGGCACGCTGGTGCGTGTAATGGCGTGGTACGACAATGAGTGGGGCTTCTCGAACCGCATGGCGGACACCGCCGTCGCGATCGGCAAGCTGCTCTAAAGAAAGACCACCCGCGATGCCCGGCCCTGTGCCGGGCATCCGCGTCTTTGCCCCCGCATTCGCGACCTCGACGGCCGCGACATCGGCAAGCGAAAAGCGACGCCGTCCCCGGACGGCTGTGTCCGGCCGCACAGGAAACGCTCATGACAAAATCGTTCCGCACCCTCGACGACGTCAACGTGAAGGGCAAGCGCGTGCTGCTGCGCGTCGACCTCAACGTCCCCATGGACGGCGGCCGCGTCACCGACGCCACCCGGCTCGAGCGCGTTGCGCCCACCATCACCGAAATCTCCGACAAGGGCGGCAAGGTGATCCTGCTCGCCCATTTCGGCCGCCCCAAGGGACGCGATGCCAAGGACTCGCTGAAGCCGGTCGCTGAAGCGCTGTCGAAGGTGATCAAGCGCCCGGTCGCCTTCGCCGAAGATTGCATCGGCGAAGCCGCAGCAACTGCCGTTGCAGCACTCAAGGATGGCGACATCCTCTGCCTCGAGAACACCCGCTTCCACAAGGAAGAGGAGAAGAACGACGCCGGCTTCGTCGCGGAGCTCGCAAAGCTCGGCGACATCTGGGTCAACGACGCCTTTTCCGCCGCACATCGCGCCCACGCCACCACCGAAGGCCTCGGCCACAAGCTGCCCGCCTATGCCGGCCGCACCATGCAGGCCGAGCTCGACGCGCTCGGCAAGGCGCTGGAAGCACCGACCAAGCCCGTGATCGCGATCATCGGCGGCGCCAAGGTCTCGACCAAGATCGACCTCCTGGAAAACCTCGTGAACAAGGTCGACGCGCTGGTGATCGGCGGCGGCATGGCCAACACCTTCCTGCACGCGCAGGGCATCGCGGTCGGCAAGTCGCTCGCCGAGAAGGACCTCGCCGCGACCGCGCTGCGGATCATGGAAAAGGCCAACGCCGCGAACTGCGCGATCATCCTCCCCGTCGATGCCGTTGTCGCCAACCAGTTTGCCGCCAACGCGCCGTCGCACGCCTATGGCCTCGACGCGATCCCGGCCGACGGCATGATCCTCGACGTCGGCCCGCAATCGATCGCGCGCATCCATGCCGCGATCGACGACGCGGCGACGCTGGTCTGGAACGGACCGCTCGGCGCCTTCGAATTGACGCCGTTCGACCGCGGCACCGTGGTGTCGGCCAAGCACGCCGCCGAACGCACCAAGGCGAAGAAGCTGATCTCGGTCGCCGGCGGCGGCGATACCGTTGCGGCGCTGAACCAGGCGGGCGTGGCCGGTGATTTTTCCTACGTCTCGACCGCCGGCGGCGCGTTTCTTGAATGGATGGAAGGCAAGCCGCTGCCGGGCGTCGAAGTTCTGAAAAAGGGTTGATCCAGAGCATGATCCGGAAAGGCGTGAAGCGGCTTTCCGAAAGGATCATGCTCAAACAATGAGCTAAAGCGCGATGACGATTCAACCTAAGCTCATCGCGCTTCAAATCCGCGAACGCGCACACCAGGGAGAAATGGAATGGCTCGCATAACGTTGCGGCAACTGCTCGACCACGCGGCCGAGCATGATTACGGGGTACCAGCCTTCAACATCAACAACATGGAGCAGGCGCTGGCGATCATGGCTGCGGCCTCCGAGGTCGACGCGCCCGTCATCATCCAGGCCTCGCGCGGCGCGCGGTCCTATGCCAACGACGTCATGCTCAAGCACATGATGGATGCCGTCACCGAGATCTACCCGCAGATCCCGGTCTGCGTGCATCTCGACCACGGCAACGAGCCCGCCACCTGCATGACCGCGATCCAGGCCGGCTTCACCTCGGTCATGATGGACGGCTCGCTGAAGGCCGACGGCAAGACCCCCGGTGACTGGGACTACAATGTCGGCGTCACCAGGACGGTGACCGGCATGGCCCATCTCGGCGGCATCTCGGTGGAGGGCGAGCTCGGCGTGCTCGGCTCGCTCGAGACCGGCATGGGCGACAAGGAAGACGGCCATGGCGCCGAGGGCAAGCTGTCGCATGACCAGCTGCTGACCAATCCGGACGAAGCCGTGAAGTTCGTCCAGGAAACCAAGGTCGACGCGCTGGCGATCGCGATGGGCACCTCGCACGGTGCCTACAAGTTCACCCGCAAGCCCGACGGCGACATCCTCGCCATGAACGTGATCGAGGAAATCCATCGCAAGCTGCCGAACACGCATCTGGTGATGCACGGCTCCTCGTCGGTCCCGCAGGAATTGCAGGAGATCATCAACGCCAATGGCGGCAAGATGAAGCCGACCTGGGGCGTGCCGGTCGCCGAGATCCAGCGCGGCATCAAGAACGGCGTGCGCAAGATCAACATCGACACCGACAACCGGATGGCGATGACCGGCCAGATCCGCAAGGTGCTGAAGGACAATCCCGAAGAGTTCGATCCGCGCAAGTACCTGAAGCCGGCGATGGAGGCGATGACCAAACTGTGCAAGCAGCGCCTGCAGGAGTTCAACACTGCGGGCCACGCCAGCAAGATCAAGAAGGTGCTGACCACGGCGGAAATGGCCAAGCGCTACGCCGCAGGCCAGCTCGATCCCAAGGTTGCCTGACCTGTCCCTCCCTCTCCCCGCCCTTCGCGGGGAGAGGGTTGGGGTGAGGGCTGCTTCAACATTCACGCTGCCAGACGGACTCGGAGAGAGTCCCCCTCACCCGGAACGCATCAATCGATGCGTTCCGACCTCTCCCCGCAAGCGGGGCGAGGTAAAACAGAACAAGCCAAATCCGCTCGCGATTCTGCCCGCGACCAACGTTTTCTAGGCATTTGCCCGAGAACCGCCTATTTTGGTTTGCAAAGGCAATGGCTCTGGAGGACGCTTCCGATGAACCTCGCTGACCTCAACAAGATTGCGCTTGCCATGGTCATCCCGGGCAAGGGCCTGCTCGCCGCCGACGAATCCTCCGGCACCATCAAGAAGCGTTTCGACGCCATCAAGGTCGATTCGACCGAGGACAGCCGCCGCGACTATCGCGAGATGCTGTTCCGCTCGCAGGAGGCGATGAGCAAGTACATCTCCGGCGTCATCCTGTACGACGAGACGATCTGGCAGAATGCCAAGGACGGCACGCCGCTGGTCAAGCTGATCGAGCAGGCCGGCGCGATCCCCGGCATCAAGGTCGACGAAGGCACCCAGGCGCTGCCGAACTGCCCCGGCGAACTCGTCACCGTCGGCCTCGACAAGCTCGCCGAGCGGCTGAAGAAATATTACGAGCGCGGTGCGCGGTTTGCGAAATGGCGCGCGGTGATCGATATCGGCTCCGGCGCAGGCAGCCGCGGCATTCCGACCATGACCGCGATCCGGGTCAACGCCCATGCGCTGGCGCGCTACGCCGCGCTGTGCCAGGCCGCGCAGATCGTCCCGATCGTCGAGCCGGAAGTGCTGATGGACGGCGATCACGACATCGACCGCTGCTATGAGGTGACGCAGCGCGTGCTGAACCGCACCTTCCAGGAATTGCGGGTGCAGCGCGTCGCGCTGGAAGGCATGATCCTGAAGCCGAACATGGCGATCTCGGGCAAGAAGTGCCCGAAGCAGGCGTCGGTCCAGGAAGTCGCCGAGAAGACCATCCGCCTGCTCAAGAGCTGCGTCCCGGCCGCGGTGCCCGGCATCGCCTTCCTCTCCGGCGGACAGAGTGACGAGGAGGCGACCGCGCATCTCGACGCCATGAACAAGATCGGCCATTTGCCCTGGCGGCTGACCTTCTCCTACGGCCGTGCATTGCAGGCTGCGCCGCAGAAGGCGTGGTCCGGCAAGCCCGACAACGTCCCCGCAGGCCAGCGCGCCTTCTCGCATCGCGCCCGGATGAACGGGTTGGCGAGCACCGGCAATTGGGAAGCCGGCCTCGAAAAACAGGCGGCATAGTTGGCCACCAAGCCCGTTCCGCCGCGGCCGGCACCGCGCCTCTATCTGGCAACCCCGCCGGTCGACGAGCCGTCTCGGCTTGCGGCCGAGCTCACCGAGCTGCTCGCTGCGGCCGATGTCGCGGCCGTTCTGGTGCGGCTGCGCGAAACCGATCCGCGCAGCATGATCTGCACCATCAAGGCGCTGGCGCCTGCGATCCAGAACGCAGGTGCTGCGCTGTTGATCGACGGCCATCCCGACATCGTGGCCCGCGCCGGCGCCGATGGCGCGCATCTGACCGGCGTCGCCGCGATGGAAGAGGCTGCGCCCGCGCTGAAGCCCGACCGCATCGTCGGCGTCGGCGGGCTCGC
>NZ_VKHP01000218.1 GCF_010811875.1 Bradyrhizobium uaiense | reverse complement strand
CCGCACGCGAATAGTTGCCGTCCGGACGGACCTGCTTGCCGCCGACGAACAGTTTTGCCGTTCGATCGATCGGCGGCACGTCGAATCCGGTGCCGGCGCCGGCCGCCGTCGGCAGCGGCAACGTCTTGGCCCGCGCCTTGCGCCCACTCCAGGCCTTCGGCTTGAGATACTCATACATGCCTTCGCGGCCGCCCTCGCGGCCGAAGCCTGACTCGCGATAGCCGCCGAAGCCGACGCTGGCGTCGAACAGATTGGTGGCATTGACCCAGACCACGCCGGCGAGCAGCTTCGGCGCGATATCGAGCGCCAATCCGATCGTCTCGCTCCACACGCTCGCGGCAAGGCCGTAGCGCGTGTTGTTGGCGAGCATCACGGCCTCGTCCGGCGTGCGGAACGTCATCGCCACGAGGACCGGGCCGAAGATCTCCTCGGTCGCAACCGTCGAGGATGGATGCACGTTCCAGAGCAGGGTCGGCGGATAGAAGCATCCTTCCGCCGGGATCGCGCCGGACGCCTGATATTTCTCGGCGCCCTCCTTCACCCCGATCTCGACCAGCGCCTTGATCCGCTCGAGCTGCACGGGGGCGACCACCGCGCCCATGTCGATCGCCTTGTCGAGCGGCATGCCGACGCGAAGCGTCTCCATGCGGCGGATCAGGCGCCTGCGGAAGGTCTCCGCAATGCCCTCTTGTAGCAGTAGCCGCGAGCCGGCGCAGCAGACCTGGCCCTGGTTGAACCAGATCGCATCGACCACACCTTCCACCGCGCCATCGATATCGGCGTCGTCGAATACGATGAACGGCGATTTGCCGCCGAGCTCCAGCGTCAGCGACTTGCCGGTGCCAGCGGTCGATTGACGGATCAGCCGCCCGACCTCGGTCGATCCGGTAAAGGCGATCTTGTCGACGCCGGGATTTTCGACCAGCAGAGCACCGGTCGCACCGTCGCCGGTCACGACGTTCAGCACGCCCGGCGGCAGGCCGGCCTCGGCCGAAAGTTCGGCGAACAGCAGCGCCGTCAGCGAGGTGAACTCCGCTGGCTTCAGCACCACGGTGTTGCCCGCGGCGAGCGCCGGCGCGATCTTCCAGGCCAGCATCAGCAGCGGGAAATTCCAAGGGATGATCTGCCCGATCACGCCGATCGGCACCTGATCTGCGAATTCGCGCTCCTGCAACTGCGCCCAGCCGGCGTGATAGTAGAAATGACGCGCCGCGAGCGGCACATCGAGATCGCGGGTTTCCCGGATCGGCTTGCCGTTGTCGATCGCCTCCAGCACGGCGAACAGCCGGGCGTGACGCTGCAGCATGCGCGCCAATGCATAGAGATGACGCGCGCGGCCGTGACCACCGAGCTTAGCCCACGCCGTCTGCGCGGTGCGCGCGGCACTGACCGCCGCCTCGACATCGGCAGCAGCGCCCTGCGCGATCCGCGCCAGCGTCTTGCCGGTGGCGGGCTCGGTCGTCGTGAGATGCTTGCCGGCATGCGGCGCTGTGAACTTGCCGGCGACGAAGTGCCCAAACGTAGCGTCATGCCGCGCCAGCCAGGCGCGGGCCTCGCCGTCCGCCTCGGGCGCGGGGCCATACTCCATGGTCTCGAAATAATTTGCGACGCTCATCGCTGGAGTCTCATCCCACGGGGTGGCGGTTGAAAGCCGAGTAGTGGCCGGTCACGTGATGCTCGAGCTGCCGCTCGATGTCGGCAAGCAGGCTGGAGGCGCCGATGCGGAACAGATCCGGCTCGAGCCAGTCGCGCCCCAGTTCCTCCTTCATCAGGAACTGATAGTTGAGCACGTCCTTTGCCGTCGAGATTCCGCCGGCCGGCTTGAAGCCGATCTTGTAGCCGGTGCGCTCCTGATAGACGCGGATCATGCGCAGCATCGCCAGCGTCACCGGCAGCGTCGCGTTGACGCCTTCCTTGCCGGTAGAGGTCTTGATGAAATCGGCGCCGGCCATCATGCAGACCATGGATGCCTTGGCGACATTGCGCAGCGTCTTGAGGTCGCCGGTCGCCAGGATCGTCTTCAGATGCGCGTTGTCGCAGACAGCGCGGAAATCCTGGACCTCGGCGTAGAGCGCCCGCCAGTCGCCGGTCAGCACATGCTCACGCGTGATGACGACATCGATCTCCTGCGCGCCGTCGCGCACCGACGCCTCGATCTCCTTCAGCTTCAGTTCGTGGGGCACGAGGCCTGCGGGAAACCCGGTCGAGACCGCAGCGACCGGGATGCCCGATCCATCGAGCGCTTCGACGGCCGTGCCGACGAACCGATGGTAGACGCAGACCGCACCGGTATGCAGCTCACGCCCGGCAAAGCCGAGCTTCTCCAGAACGTCGCCGCGCACCGGCGCCCTGGCTTTGGCGCAGAGGCGCTTCACCCGTTCGGTCGTATCGTCGCCGTTGAGTGTCGTCAGGTCGATGCAGGTGACCGCCTTGAGAAGCCACGCCGCCTGCGCGTCCTTCTTGACCGTTCGCCGGCCCGGCAGGCTCGCAACGCGCCGTTCGGCGGCTGACAGATTGATCCTGATCTCGTCGACCCAATCCATCTCGAGCGTACGGCCGCTGTTGCGCGGGATCGGATGCGGATGCTCGCCGCCCGGGGAAGGCGATTGCACGGCCAAAGGGGACGGATTCTGTATGAAGACGCTCTGCGTCATGGCGGCGCCGTGCGGTCCTAGCGAATCGAGGAGATGGCCAGATAGATTGAATGTGTCGATCGCAACATGTGATCCTCCCCTGACCTTGCCATTGGGTTGCCGATCGCCTGAGGAACGACACGTCCCCACCGCTCGATCAGCCCAACGGACCGGATGTTATTATTGTAACAAATCGACGTTGATAAACTCACAACATTGTAAGATCATTGTCAATCGGAGAAGCAAGCTCGGCGATCAAAATGGCTGAAACCCCCAACGCACGACCAAGCGAGACACGCGTCCAGCGCCTGCAAAGGCTGCGCCGTGCCGTCGAGTCGGGTGGCACGCTGCATCTGAAGGACGCCGCCGAGCTCCTGAAAGTTTCTGAAATGACTGTGCGGCGCGACCTCGCCGGGCCGGATGCCGCACTCGCTTTGCTCGGCGGCTACGTCGTCAACGCGGCATCGCCGACCGGGATCAAGTACGCATTCGAGCAGGAGATCGACCAGCACACCCAGGACAAACGTCTCGCCTGTCGGGCTGCCGCGGCCTCCATCAAGGAGGGCGATACGATCTTCATCGACTGCGGCACGACGATGCAGTCGCTGGCGGACTGCCTGCCCGAGGATCTGCCGCTCTCGGTGATCTGCTATTCGATGAACGTGGCGTCGATCGTCACGCACCGACCGGCGACGCAGGTGATGTTGATGGGCGGGCTCTATCATCCGTCGTCGCAGTCCTTTGCGTCGGACGACGGCCTGTCCTATCTGCGGCGGCTCGGGATCAACAAGGCCTTCATCTCCGCCGGCGGCGTGCACTGGACCCGCGGCGCGAGTTGCTCGAACTTTCACGAAGTCGCCGTCAAGCAGGCCGTCATCGAGACCGCGATGGAGAGTATCCTTGTGATCGACGCGAGCAAGCTCGGCAGTCTCAAATCGGCATTCTTCTCCGATATCGGCGCGTTCTCGCGGATCATCGTCGGCGGCGGGGCGTCATCGGACATGCGCAAGCACTTCCGCAGCCTTCCCGTCGAATATGTGACCAGCGCAATCTAGAACCTTTTCCGTTCCGATCGGAGCGGGTTCTCAATTCGTGTTCTGACGCGTTTTCTTCGCGCGAACCGGTGCGCGCTTCGCTCGAAAAGGCTCTGACCCGGGCGGGGGCTGGCGCGCCCGGGTCAGCCTCGTCCGCGACGCGCGGCCTCGCGAACCGCGCATCGCGCCAAAGATCAGTTGCAGGCAGGCTTTGCCTTGTTGCAGGCGTCGGTCAGTTCCGGCGGCGGCTCCTTCTTGAACACCGTCTTGTAGGATTCCAGCACGTTCGACTGCGTCACCGGCAGCGACTGCACGCCGATCCAGCCGGGCGTTTCCTTGCCAAGCAGCGCGTTCATCATCGCCATCGCTTCCGCGACGCCCTGATCATAGGGGCGCTGCGACCCGGTTGCCTTCAAGGGACCGCCCTTGGCGATCTCGATCGCCGATTGCAGGCCGAGGTCGACGGTCGTGACGGGAATATCGATGCCCTGCGCGCGCATCGAGCTCAGCGTATCCAGCGCCGGCTGATCCCAGACCGCGAACACGCCCTTGACGTCAGGATTGCCGGTGAGGAAGTCGCCGGCGATCTGCGAGACTTTCGGCGGATCGGTGAAGTCGACCTGCTTCATCTTGATGTCGGGACGGTTCTTCTGCATCCACTCGCGAACCCCCTTGGTGCGCTCGTTGGTGCTGAAATAGTCAACGCCGAAATTGACGAGGCCGATGGTTGAGCCCTGCGCCAGGCAGGACGCCAGGATCTGGGCCGCGATCTGGCCGTTGCCCTGGCTGTCCGCCGAGATCATCGAGGCATATTCCTCCGGATGCTTCAGGCCGGTCGGAATGCTGTCCATCAGCACCAGCTTGATGCCGGCCCTGGCGATCTTCTTGTAGGTCGGCGCGGTTGCGGTGAAATCGACCGGGATCGAGATGATGCCGTCCGGATGCTGCTGGATGGTGTTCTCGATATCGGCGATCTGCTTGTCGACCTGATATTCGGCGGACGCGACGCCTGTCACCGTCACGCCGTACTTCTTCAGCGTGTCGGTGATGCCCTGGATCTGCAACTGCGCCCAGTCGAGATTGACGGTCTGCATGGAGATGCCGACCTTGAAGTTCTTCTCCTTGATCTTGGCGGCATCGGCGTCCGACAGTGCAAGCACTTCCGGCGAAGCCGCCTTCTCGCCATGCGGCCCCTGGCCGACGATCGATTTTGGTCCAAGCGTCGCAAGATCGACGCCCTTGACGCAGGTCGCCGGCACTTCGGCGCGAGCCGCAGGGGCAATCGAAATGGCCGTCGCCGCGATCAGTGCGGTCAGCGGCAGGGTTTGTCGCAAGATTGGCTTCATTGTTTCCTCCCTTTTTGGTCGCCGATTGACCGGAGGCCGACGACCTTGCCCCTACCCTTGCAACGCGGCGCTCTAGCGCTTCGTGAATGCGACCGCGGCCACGATGATCGCTCCCTTGATGACGAGCTGCATCGGCGAGCTGACGCCGAGCAGCACGAGGCCGTTGTTGAGCGTGCCAATGATGAGGCTGCCGAACAGCGTTCCCAGGATGTAGCCGCGGCCGCCGAACAGGCTGCAGCCACCGAGGATCACGGCGGCGATGACGTCGAGCTCCATGCCCTGCACGACGTCGGGCCGTGCGGCATGCGAGCGCGCGGAAAGCACCAGCGCCGCAAGTCCGGCCAATATGCCGGTCAGCACGAACGCCGCGGTCGTCACCCATTTGGTGTTGATGCCGGAATAGAGCGCCGCGGTCGGATTGCCGCCGACCGCATAGATGCGACGGCCGAACACGTTGTAATGCAGCAGCAGGATGCCGACGATCATCGCCACCAGCGTCCACGCGATCGGAACCGGGATACCCAGAAACGTGCCTTCGCCAAAGATCGCGAAATAGGTCTCGTTGGTGATGATGACCGGCTTGGTGTTGGTCACCATCATCGCCAATCCCCGCGCCATGCTCAGCGATCCCAGCGTCACCAGGAAGGATGGGATCGAGAGCTGCGTTGTGAGGATGCCATTGAGCAGCCCGACCAGCGCGCCGGTGCCAAGGCCTGCGACGGCGCCGACGATCCAGCTGTTGTTGATCTGACTCATCGCGAGCGCCGCGGCCATACCTGACAGCGCCAATGTCGATGCGACCGATAGATCGATCTGGCGCGCGATGATCACGAAGGTCATGCCGACCGCGATAATCGACACCAGCGTCGTCTGGCGGCCGATGTTCAGGAAATTGTCGACCGACAGGAACCAGGGCGAGGACAGGCTGAACACCACCAGGAGCATCACAAAAGCGATGTACAGCATGTAGGGCCGCTCGCCCCGCAGGAGGTTCTGCAGCAGCTTGCGGCGTCGATCGGATCGGGTCGGCGCGGCGACGACATTGGGCGCGGTCAGTTCGGTCATGCGGGCAGCTCTTGCAATACGCCTTGTTCTGAAGCCTGGTAGATCTGCAGCAGATGATGCAGCTCTTCGGCATCATCGATCTCTCCGCGCTTGAGCGTGCGCGCCACGCGACCATCCACGATCACGGAGATGCGGTCACACAGCGCGATCAGCTCGACGAGATCCGACGAGACGACCAGCACGCCACTGCCATCGCGCGCGGCATTGCGGATCACGCCATAGATTTCCTCGCGCGCGCCGACATCGACGCCGACCGTCGGTTCGTCGAGCAGCAGCACGCGCGGCCGCGGATCATTCCATTTTCCGAACACGACCTTCTGCTGGTTGCCGCCGGACAACGTCCTGACCAGGCTGGAGCCGCCTTGCGCTTTTACTGATAATCTAGCAATTGCCGTTTCCGCGCGCCTGGCGGCGGCGCGTTGCTGCATGAAGCCCCAGCGCGAGAAATGCGGAATCCGCGGCAAGGTGATGTTGCGCTCGATCGAATGGTCCAGCACCAGACCCTGCACGTGACGATCTTCCGGCACCAGTGCGACGCCGTGGTCGATCGCATCGGCCGCGCCCTTCGGCAGCCATGGCCGGCCCTCGGTCTCGAGCGTGCCGCGCTCGACCGGCCGGAGGCCGAAGATGGTCTCCAGAATCTCGGTGCGCCCGCTGCCGATCAATCCGGCGAGGCCGTGGATCTCACCCTTCATCACGGACAACTCGACGGCCGATAGCCGATCGTTGGAAACGCCCGAGAGCGACAGGACCGGCGATGAATCGATCGAACGCGCTGCAGCGGGCGCGGCGCGCGACGCAGCGGGCGCCGATCGATCGGTTCCGATGATGGCGTTGACCAGCCGCTTCATGTCGGTCTCGGCGGTGACGAAGGTGCCGGCATTGGCGCCGTCGCGCAGCACCGTGACGCGCTGCGAGATCTCGAAGACCTCGTTGAGCCGATGCGTCACATAGATCACACCGATGCCGCGGCGCGTCGCCTTGCCGATCGCATCGAACAGGATGCGGACTTCGTCCGACGTCAGCGAGGATGTCGGCTCATCGAGGATCAGCAGCCGCACCTCGCCCATCAACGCCTTGGCGATCTCGGTCATCTGGCGATAGGCGAACGGCAGCGAGCCGACCGTCGCTTTCGTATCGAGGGGAATGCCGAGCTCGCTCAGGAACGCCTCGGCTTTCGCCATCAGCTCGCGCTTGCGGACAAAGCCGAACCGCGCGCGCGGCTCGCGGCCGAGCAACAGATTGTCGGCGACGCTGAGCGATTCAACGAGACTGAGGTCCTGATAGACGACAGCGATCCCCGCTTCGCGCGATCGTGCCGGGCTGTCGAAGGTCGCCGGCTTGCCGGCGATCTCGATGGTGCCGCTGTCTGCCGCATGAACACCACTGAGGATCTTGATCAGCGTGGATTTTCCGGCCCCGTTCTCGCCCAGCAACGCGTGCACCTCGCCGGCGCGGACCTCGAGGTCGACGTCGCGCAATGCCCGCACACCGCCAAAGCGCTTGTTGATGCCACCGACCAACAAAAGCGCCGCCGACGGCCGAGGCTCTGCCGCGATCGAACCGGACAACTCCAAACTTTCCTCCCGTCACCGGCGCGCGGCGCTGGTACGATGCTGACATGTTGTTATTTTTGCAACTTATTGTGTTATAATTCTATCATATCGACGGCCTGTCAATGGGAGATCACGCCGGCAGGCGTCTGAATTTGGGGGCAGCCAGGTCGCGGTCATTGGCGTCCCGCCGCGAGCCGCGATCAGGTTCGGCACCGACTCATGCACGCCGCCGGCCTCCGCCAGGCGCGACGACAACCACCGGGGTTGTGCTACGCTTCCATCGCTCATCTCATCAAAAGCCAACGCCGGTGAACCGCGATGAAACTGAGTGCTGCGATTGCCGTCGCCCTGGTTTGGTCTTGCCTGCCTGCGACTGCGCAGCAAGGCGGAGCCACCCTCTACGCGCAACGCTGCGCGCAGTGTCACGACAGCGGCGACAAGGATGTCCGCGCGCCGAGCCGCGCCGCGCTGCAATCAAGATCGTTCGATGAGGTTCTGGGCGCGATCACCGCGGGCCCGATGGCATCGTTCGCACAGGGACTGAGCAACGACGAGCGAGCCGCGATCGCCTCCCTCATCACCGGCAAGGCCGCATCGCATGAGGCGGCTGAGAATGCAGGCCAATGTGCGCAGAGCGCGGCCGGTTTTCCGCAGCCGATCGACGGACCGCGGTGGAACGGCTGGGGCGCGGATATCAACAACAGCCGGTTTCAGCCGGCGGCGATGGCCGGCCTCACGCAAGACCAGGTCCCGCGATTGCGCCTGAAATGGGCGTTCGGGTTTCCTGACACGTCCGTCGCGTTCGCCCAGCCGACTGTGGTCGGCGGCTTGCTGTTCGTCGGCGGCGGCGACCGCAAGGTCCACGCCCTCGACGCCAAGACCGGATGCACGCGCTGGCTGTTTCCCACCGACGCGCCGGTCCGCGCGGCGATCAGTTTCGCCACGCTGGATAACGGTCAGTCTGTCATTTTCTTTGGCGATGTGCGCGCCAACGTCTATGCCGTGAACGCGACGACCGGCGCGCTGATCTGGACGAGCAAGATCGACGATCATGCGGCCGCCCGGATCACCGGTGCACCGGTCTTCCATGCCGGTGTCGTCTATGTCGGCGTCTCATCGATCGAGGAGGCCACGGGGTCGCGCCCCACCTACCAATGCTGCACGTTTCGCGGCAGTGTCGTGGCGCTGAAGGCAGAGACCGGCGCGCAGATCTGGAAGACCTATACCATTCCCGAAGCGCCGCAGCCGACACGGACGAACGCCGTCGGGACCCAGCTGTTCGGTCCGGCCGGCGCGTCGGTCTGGTCCGCGCCGACGATCGACGTGCAGCGCCAGGCGCTCTATGTCGCGACATCGAACAGCTATGCCGACCCGGCAACCGACACCAGCGACGCCATCCTCGCACTCGATCTCGCGACCGGCCGAATGCTTTGGCACCAGCAGGCGACGCCGAAGGACAGCTTCGTCGTTGCGTGTTTCGGCATCGACCAGAGCAACTGCCCGCAAGATCGCGGCCCCGACCATGATTTCGGACAATCGCCTATCCTGGTGAACCTGCGCGACGGACAGCGCATGCTCGTAATCGGCCAGAAATCCGGGGTGGTGCACGCGCTGGACCCCGACCATGAAGGCAAGATCCTCTGGCAGACGCGGATCGGACAGGGCGGCCCGTTGGGCGGGACCGAGTGGGGCTCCGCCGCGGACCAGGCCCGAATTTATGTCGCCAATTCGGACGTGCGGTTTCTCAAGGACGGCTCGCGGCGGCTTAATTCAAGCGAAGGCGGCGGCCTGTTCGGCCTCGATCTTGCGACCGGAAAAATCGTGCTGCAGGTGGCGCCGGTTGCCTGCGGCGATCGTCTCCAGTGCAGCCCCGCCCTCTCCGCAGCGATCACGCTGATTCCCGGTGTCGTCTTCTCGGGCGGCGTCAGCGGCTTCTTGCGCGCCTACGCGACCGATGATGCACGACTGCTTTGGGAGATCGATACCGCCCGCGACTACACCACGGTGAACGGCGTTGCGGCCCGTGGCGGTGCCATGGACGGGCCCGGTCCGATCGTCGTCGATGGCATGCTGTACGTTAATTCCGGCTATGCGCAATGGAGCGGATTGCCCGGCAACGTCCTGCTGGCCTTCGAGGTCGGTAATCCCTGACAGGCGCGATGTCGGCACTTGCGGCGACACAGCGAGCACTACTCGGCACGGGGTATTCGTGCTTTGATGGCGGGCAGGATCGGCTCATCGACCGGAAAGTAGGCTTCCCGATCGTCCCGCCTCTGGTTCCGAGCGGCGCAAGTTCGAGGCGACTCATTCCTGCGACTCGCCGATATCGGGGGCATGCGGACCGGAATCGACGGACATGGCTGCCGCGCCGGAAATCGATGCGCAATTCGTTGCGCACAAAAAACACAGAAACTATAAGTGCTTGAATGAATGGTCGGAGTGGCAGGATTCGAACCTGCGACCCCTGCGTCCCGAACGATCAGCGGTCGAAAAAATCAACGAAAACAATAAAGCTCGATCCTGATTGACCACCGTCATCGCTGTTTGTTCACGGAGTTTCGGTGGTCAATCGGTGGTTGGCGTTGGATCCGGGGGTTCGAGTCGCTAGACCGCTACCGCCTTTTCCCACAGAAACCGAACCTGCCGTACATCATCCGATCGTGTGCTTGAGGCCGTTCGTAACACGCGAGCGAATTCAACATCCGCTTGCCTGTTCCGGCGACCGCCTTGCGACAAAGCCGCTGATTAAGAGACAGCCCTGGCCTGAGAAAAATCAATGACTTGCTGGTCGCATCACTGGGCTTAACCGACTGAAAGTGGGCATTCGTCGCACGATCATAGTGATTGCACTGCCTGATATCCAAACACGCGCTACTCGGACTTGACGGGTCAACTGCGACTACAAGGCCATCGATCGGTAGGTTCAAATCGCGGACGTGCAACCATCTCAAATTGCTATTTCAAGCGGTCGCTTAGAGTTGCCCTCCGAAGGCAAAGGTCACACGTTCGAAATCGTGTCGAGCGCGCCAGTTTCTCTTATTTTTCAGTACTGTACGGGCGCACGAGCTTGAGCTCGGGCTCTATCTGCTTCCAGCGAGTAAGCGATCTTGAGGAAAGTCGTCGCCGGGTGCCGATAACTCGGCGACTAACGATCTCGGTCGCAAACTCACCGACGGCTGATCCAAGGGCCGTTCGAAGAACCACTCCTATGCACGCCATGGCGAACCTCGTCTGGTGATCGCCGCCTGGCATATGACGATTCAACTTGACGGCATTGCGCTCCAGTTCAGCAATTCCCTACCGCAACCCCGCCTCGGTCGATATTTTTTCCGATCGCGCGAAAAATTACGATGCCGGCTCAGCGGACGCCGGCAACGATCACGCGCGCTCCCGCATCGGCGAGACGCTTGCACTGCTCCTCAGATGCGCCGACATCAGTCACCAGAGTCCAGCGCGGCGGCAGCGGCGCCCAGGCCATCTGTTCGGCGCGGCCGAGCTTGCTGGCGTCGGCGAGAACGATGACTTCCTTCGACTGCTGCATCATCAGCGACTTCAGTGCGACCTGTTCGAGATCCGCTTCGCACAGGCCACGGCCATTCACCACGCCGTCGGCGCTCATGACGGCGCGGTCCGCGGTCATGCGCCGCAGCGCCTCATTGGCGAGCGGCCCCATGGTGCTCATGCTGGTGGTGCGCAGCGCGCCGCCCAGCACCACAAGCTCTATGCTTGGAGCCTTGGCGAGGAAGGGCAGCAGCGCAAGATTGTTGGTGATGATGCGCAGCCGCCGCTGCTGCAGCAGTCGGCCGAAGGCTGCGACCGTCGAGCCGGCATCGAGAATCAGCGTGTCGCCATCCTCGATCAGATCGATCGCCGTGCGCGCGATCGCCTGCTTCTGTTTGCCCTGAACCGCGAGGCGCTGCTCGAGCGTCGTCTCGTTCGCGTGGGCCGTGAGAATGGCGCCGCCATAGGTGCGGCGCACGGCATTGCTCTTGGAAAGATGCTGCAGGTCGCGCCGCACGGTGGAAGCGGAGACGTCAAAGCGCCGCGCGAGATCGTCGACATCGATCTCCCCCGCGTTCAGTGCTTCCAACAGACGAGCGTGACGCTCCTTGCTGCGCATCGACATCGAACCTCAGCCCCCGGATTCATTGCCGTCAGCCGAGCTCGACCGTATCGGCTTCGCGGCACGGCCGATGGATACCACGATGCATCGGCCGCGCAATGCCAGCGCTTAACGCGCATCTCGCCCCTCATCCTGAGGAGCCCGCGCAGCCCCCTCAAGCCGCCTTCTTCGGCGCGAGATCGACCGCCTGCCGCAGCGCCTCGATGAGGCTGCGCTCGTCGGCGATGCCCTTGCCCGCGATGTCGAAGGCGGTCCCGTGATCGACCGAGGTGCGGATCACCGGCAGACCAACAGTGATGTTCACACCGGCTTCCAGCCCCAGCACCTTGATGGGTCCATGGCCCTGATCGTGATACATCGCGACCACCATGTCGTAGTCGCCGCGGCCGGCCAGGAAGAACAGCGTGTCAGCAGGCAGGGGGCCGTGCACGTCCCAGCCCTTGCGCTGACAGGCTTCCACGGCCGGCGCGATCTTCGCGGCTTCCTCGCCGCGACCGAACAGCCCGTTCTCGCCGGCATGCGGATTGATGGCGCAGACGCCGATCTTCGGATTGGCGACGCCGGCGCGCACCAGCACGTCATGTCCTCGTGCGATGACACGCTCGACGAGGCCGGGCTCGATCTTCTCGATCGCATCGAGCAGGCCGATATGCGTGGTCACGTGAATGACGCGGAGTTTCGGCGACACCAGCATCATCGATACTTCCGGCGTGCCGGTCAGATGCGCTAGGAGCTCGGTATGGCCGGGATATTTGTGGCCGGCCGCATGCAGCGCTTCCTTGGAAAGCGGCGCGGTGCAGATGCCCTGCGCGAGCCCTGCCTGCACCACCTGCACGGCTCTCTCGATATAGCGATAGGCCGCCTCACCTGCCGTCGCCGACAGCCTGCCGAACGGCAGATCGTCCGGCACCAGCTTCAGGTCAACGCACTGCACGGCCTTCGACGCAAAATTCGCCTGCTTCGCGTCGCTCAACGCATCGACCTCAAGCGGCACGCCGACGATCTGACCGGCCTTGCGCAGACGGTTGGAGTCGCCGATCACCAGCGCATTGCAGATCGCCTGCACCTGCGGCTGCGCCAGCGCCTTCATGATCACCTCGGGCCCGATACCTGCCGGATCTCCCATGGTGATCGCAATGGTCGGACGAGTCATATGAAACTTCCTTTGGTTCGGACGGCGCGAAGCCGCTCGCTGACGCGGATGAGACTGTTCTTGTCACCGAACGCGCCCGCTTTGGTGGCGATCGGAACAGACAATCGGCCAAGAGTAAGGCCGAGCGACACGCCCGGCTCGATTTCGTCGGCAAGACGGATGCCGTTGACGCCGAAGCGCGCCAGCATCGCCGCGGCGGTTTCGCCGCCGGTCGCAGCGAAGGCGCCGACCGCGGGTGCGACGGCCTCAAGAGCGTCGGCGAGCCCCTTGGCGAGCTGCGGGCCGAGCGACATGTCGGGGTGATCATCCATCATGATCTCAACCAGTGTATCGCAGCCGCCGGCAAGTCGTTTCATCACGTCCGCGGCGAGCGCCGCCCGGCCGGCACCATCGTTGAGCAGCCTCTCCGGCGCGACCGGGAAATGCGCCACGGTGCCGGTCGCCTCCAGCTCGCGCGCGGCGGCGCGAGATACGCCGGCGAGCGAGCCCACCACGATCAGGGTGCCGGATGCGCTCGTCGGAATGCGCAGCGGCTCGACGGCATGGCTGACTTCGAGGCCGGCCAGCGCGTGCGCGAGGCCGGCGCTGCCGATAAAGAAGGTTGCGGGCGATGCATGCAGGCTCGCCTCCGCGATCAAACGCAGATCGTGTTCAGTCTCGGCGTCGCAGGTCGCGACCACGTCGCCCTCCCGGGCGAGCCTCGCGAACGTGGCTTTGAGATCGCCACCGCGCACGGCAGCGAGCTTGACCTTCTCACCGCGAACGCCCGCGGTCGCGAGAACGTCGACAAGATCGGCATTCGGGTAGGTGTGGTCGCGGTGCCAGACCTCAGCCTCCTCGAGCGGGCGGCCTTTGACCAGGATACGCCCGTCGATGGTGGTGCGGCCGGTGGCCGGAAAGGCCGGCGCGAACACGCCAAAGGCCGGGCCCGACCGTGACTTGAGATGCGCAAGCGCGGCGGCAGTCTCCGCTGCAGGTTGCCCCCGTAGCGTCGAGTCAATCTTCTTGAAAAGAATACGTCCGCCTTCGCACAGGCGCGCCAGCACATCGGCATGGCGGGCTGCAGCGGCCCCGGCCGAAAGACCTCGACTCGCGGCATCGTAGGCCAGGACGGGCAGCTGGTAGCCCGACGCGTCGGTCACCTCACCCCAAGTCACCGCAGCCGCACGCCCCCTTCTGCCGAAGGCGATCGCACAGTCCGCGGCACCGGTGAGATCGTCAGCGACGATCAGCCAGCTTTGGCTTGACGCGTTTTCTTGACGCAAACCGGTATCCACTTCGGTCGAAAACGCTTTAGGGGCCATCTTCAGCGACCTGCTTCAGTGACTTGCCTCAGTGACAACCGAGCGCGCCGCAGGGGTCATCTTGCCGGCAGAAGCCACGTTGTTCTCTTCTGCAGGCTCCTCGACGTCGCGACCAACAACGCGGGCTGTCCAGGCGGTGACGATCGGCACGAGGATTGCGGTAACCACGACGCACGCCGCGACGAGGATAGTCGCAGGCCGCGCCGCGTCCGCATAGGCCGGATTCGCCGCGGCGACAATCGCCGGGACGGCCGCCGCATTACCGGCCGTCGAGGCCGCCGCAACACCCGCGACCCCATTCCCGCCAGTGATGCGATCGGCGAGGAACAGCGGGATGCCGGTCACAACCACCACGGCCACTCCCATGCCGAGGCCGAGCAGGCCGGCCTGCCAGACCTTCGACAGATCGAGGCCGGCGCCGAGCGCGAAGGCGAAGAACGGGATCATCACAGGCACCGCGCGGTTCAGGAAGTCGCGCATCTCTCTGTCGAGATTGCCGATGATCATACCCACCACCAGAGGCAGGATAGCGCCCACGAGGGTCTGCCATGGAAATGCCGAGAGGCCGGCGACGCCCAAAGTGATCATGGTGAGGAAAGGACCGCTCTCCAGCGACATGACGGTATAGGCGCCGACGTCACGCGGACGTCCATATTGGCCCATCAACGCCATATAGAGACCGCCATTGGTGTCGTTCATGGCGGCGACGATCGCGAGCGTCGAGACACCCGCGAACATGCCAGCTGCGACCGGCGTCTCTCCCAAAATGCGGCCGAAGATCAGGCCGAGGACAACGGCCACGCCAACCTTCACGATCAGCAGGGTGCCGCCCTTCTTCACAATGTAGGGGGTCGCGCGGAAGTCGATGCTCGCGCCCATGCAAACGTAGAACACGGCGAGAATTGTCAGCGCGCCAGAGAACAGTGCCCCGGTAAAGGAGCCAAAAAACTTCGGGGTATCCGGAAAGAAGGTGGCAATAAGCGCCCCGACCAACAGAGGGACCACCATCATCCCGCCAGGCACGCTCTCGATCGCCCGCTTAATTGGAACCTGCATTTCTGTTGTCCTCCGGCGCACCGCACTTCCGATCATTTTTGCACGTTTTGCTGTTAAAACGAGCAAACGCAGGCCGTGTATGATCATATCGCGCAAAATTCAAGACTTATTGCGCATTTTGCGCAAAGCTGACCCGATCACCCCGTCAGATACCGTTAGTGTGCAGATGCTCGAAGCGCTTACTTGGGGCAACACCCACCGAAGCCCCGACCGTCGCATGCTTCAGCCGCAAGGCGCCCGGCCGGGCCCTCGCCTGCAGGCGGGACACCGCCTCGGCCAGCGGAACGTCGGCCCGTAAGCCGTCGCGCTCGCGCAGGCTTACTCGGACGTCCCTCATCTCGCACTCGCCGACGATGGCCGTCACCGGCACCGCCATTTCACGCGCCACCGCGACGCGCCGCGAAAGGGTATCGGCGCTGTCATAGGCAACGGCTCGGATCCAGGGCAACGGCTCGGATCCAGGCATCCTCGAACGCCGCCAGCAGCGTGCGCATCTCGGGGCGTCGTGGTAGCAAACGCTTCGCGCGATCTCCTCGAAAATTCTGAGCCGGATGCTCGGCCAGTGTGAAGCCCATAGCGACGATGTATCTCCGCTTTGGGAATATGGTGCACTCGGAGGGCGTTCGCATTTGCTGCGGGTTCAACGACTTGTGCCGATGAATGCATCAAAAGGGTTCTTTTAGCCTCAATAGAGCCTTCAGCTCCGTCGCGCGGGTCGCTGCATCAGCCATCGTCCGCGCGCAAAAGTACCGGACTCCGGATGGCCGCCCTTGCCTGCATTTTTGCAGCAAGTCGGGATGAAGTTCCGAAGTCGACCGGCAACGCCGATGTCATTGGTCATGCCGCAGGAAGCTGCATTGACCTCCGACTAGACGAGCTGCCATTTCCCGACGATCGGATCAGCTCCAATTCGAGCACAGA
>NZ_VKHP01000217.1 GCF_010811875.1 Bradyrhizobium uaiense | reverse complement strand
CGCGGGGCTGGCGTTCTCCA
The DNA here is from genome assembly GCF_010811875.1 of Bradyrhizobium uaiense. GTDB lineage: Bacteria > Pseudomonadota > Alphaproteobacteria > Rhizobiales > Xanthobacteraceae > Bradyrhizobium > Bradyrhizobium uaiense. Next base: position 16,238 of record NZ_VKHP01000217.1, on the reverse strand, counting down.
ACACCAAGACGGCGATCGCGCATTCGCTGTCCTACCCGATCACGCTGCGGCACGGCGTGCAGCACGGCATTGCCTGCTCGTTCTCGCTGCCGATGGTGCTGCGCAGCGTCAGAGGCGCGGGCGGTCTTTGCGAGGACAGCCTGAAGCAGATCTTCGGCGCCGACCTGGCGCTGGCGGCCGACGATCTCGAGGACTTCATGGCGCGGCTCGGCATCTCCTGCAATCCGGCCGCCTACAGGATCGAGCGCGCGGAATGGCACGCGCTGATCGCGGACTCGCTCGAGGGTGAGCGCGGCCGCAACTTCTTGGGCTCGAAGGAACGGCTGATCGAGGCATCGCAGACGCTGCGGATGCCGAGCGCGGTGAGCGCTTGACGGCGGCCAGGTGACAAGGAGAGACATCATGCAGGACAATCGTAAAACCATCACCGTCAATGGGCGCCGCTACGACGCGCCGACGCGGCCGACGGTCGTGATCTGCCTCGACGGTTCGGAGCCCGGCTACATCGAGAAGGCGATCGAGGCCGGTGTGGCGCCGACCTTCGCGCGCTTCATGAAGGAGGGCGCGCATGTGCATGCCGCCAGCGTGATCCCGAGCTTCACCAACCCGAACAACCTCTCGATCATTACCGGACGGCCGCCCGCGGTGCATGGCATCGCCGGCAATTATTTCTACGACACGGCGAGCAACGCCGAAGTCATGATGAACGACCCGAAATTCCTGCGCGCGCCGACCATTCTGGCCGGGGTCCATGACGCCGGCTACAAGGTTGCCGCCGTCACCGCCAAGGACAAGCTGCGCACCTTGCTGGCCTACGGCCTCGACTATGCGAGCGGCCGCGCCATCGCGTTCTCGTCGGAGAAGGCCGACCAGGCGACCAAGGCCAATATCGGCATCGACAACGTGCTCGACTTCGTCGGCCTGCCATTGCCCGAGGTCTATTCGGCCGATCTGTCGCGCTTTGTGTTCGCGGCCGGCGTCAAGCTGGTCGAGCACTACCGTCCCGATCTGATGTACCTGTCGACCACCGATTATAGCCAGCACAAGGGCGGGCTCGGCACGACAATCGCCAACGACTTCTACGCGATGATCGACGGCTACCTCGCCAGGCTCGACGCGCTCGGCTGCAACATCGTGGCGACCGCCGACCACGGCATGAACGACAAGTTTTTGTCGGACGGCAAGCCCGACGTGATCTACCTCCAGGACGTGATGGACGACTGGACGGGGAAGGGCGCCGCACGCGTGATCCTGCCGATCACCGATCCCTATGTCGCCCATCACGGCTCGCTCGGCTCGTTCGCGACGATTTACACGCCCGCGGACGCCGACGTCGAAACGCTGCTGATGCGGCTGCGCGACATCAAGGGCATTGAGGTCGCGCTGAAGCGCAACGATGCCTGCGCCCGGTTCGAGCTGCCGCCGGACCGGATCGGCGATATCGTGGTGATCTCGACCAAACACAAGGTGCTCGGCACCAGCGAGTCTCGCCACGATCTGTCCGGCCTGACCGAGCCGCTGCGCTCGCATGGCGGGCTGACCGAGGAGCGAGTGCCGTTGATCGCCAACCGCAAGATCGCGCTGCCAGCCGGTCACGCCCTGCGCAATTTCGACGCCTTCGACGTCGCGCTCAACCGCATTCAGTGACATCCGGACCTTAAGGACACCACCATGAACATCCAGAACCCGGCCGTTCGCCACGAGCAGATGCGGATCGCAGGCAGCCTCGTCGACACCGACGAGCATATCGAGGTCTTCAATCCCTACACCAACAAGGTGGTGGGCACGGTGCCCGCGGCGCGGCCGGAACATGCGCGCAGTGCCTTTGCCAAAGCGGCGGCGTTCAAGCCGAAGCTGACGCGCTATGAGCGCCAGCGCATCCTGCTGCGCACCGCAGAGATTTTGGCGGGCCGCAAGGAGGAGTTCGCGCGGCTGATCGCCGCCGAGTCCGGGCTGTGCTGGAAGGACTCGCTCTACGAGGCGGGTCGTGCCTACGACGTCTACTCCTTTGCCGGCCAGCTCGCGATCCAGGACGACGGCGAGACCTTCTCCTGCGACATCAGCCCGCAGGGCAAGGCGCGCAAGATTTTCACGACGCGGACGCCGCTGCTCGGCGCGATCTCGGCAATCACACCGTTCAACCATCCGCTCAACATGGTGAGCCACAAGATCGCGCCTGCGATCGCGACCAACAACCGCGTGGTGCTGAAGCCGACCGAGTTGACGCCGCTGACGGCGCTCGCGCTCGCCGACGTGCTGTACGAGGCCGGGCTGCCGCCCGAAATGCTGTCGGTAGTCACCGGCAATCCGCATTCGATGGGTGACGCGATGATCACCGATCCGGACGCCGATCTCGTGACCTTCACGGGCTCGGTCAGGGTCGGCAAGCACATCGCCACTAAGGCCGGCTACAAGCGCCTGGTGCTCGAGCTCGGCGGCAACGACCCCCTGATCGTGATGGAGGATGCCGATCTGGAGAAGGCGGCGGAGCTTGCGGTCACCGGCGCGACCAAGAATTCCGGCCAGCGCTGCACGGCAGTGAAGCGCATCCTCTGCGTCGAGGCGGTTGCCGACGATTTCGCGGCACTTGTGCTGAAGAAGGCGCGCACGCTCAAGTGTGGCGATCCGATGGACCCGACGGTGGATGTCGGCACCGTGATCCATGAGGGGGCGGCGAAGGAGTTCGAGCGCCGCGTCAACGCCGCCGTGGTTGACGGTGCCGAGCTGCTTCACGGAAACAATCGCGATGGTGCGCTGTATCCGCCGACGGTGGTCGACCGGATTCCCTACACCAGCGAGCTGGTGATGCAGGAGACGTTCGGACCGGTGATTCCGATCATCCGTGTGCCCAACGACATCGAGAGCGTGATCCGAATTTCGAACTCGACCGCGTTCGGCCTGTCGTCCGGTGTCTGCACCAACCGGCTCGACTACATCACGCGGTTCGTCAACGAGCTCGATGTCGGCACCGTCAACGTGTGGGAAGTGCCGGGCTACCGGATCGAGATGTCGCCGTTCGGCGGGATCAAGGATTCCGGCCTTGGCTACAAGGAAGGCGTGCAGGAGGCGATCAAGAGCTTCACCAACGTCAAGACCTATTCGCTGCCCTGGCCGGTGTAGCGAAGCGCGTCATCCGAACGAGGGCCGCACCCGAGAACAAGAACAACGCGGCGGCCGACTGCGATCAACCAAACAATGGGGAGGCCTCAATGTCGATCACGTTCAGTCCGTCGAGCGTCGGCTCGGTCGGAGTCCAGAATCCGGAGCTTGCGACATCGTTCCGCCGCGCGCAGTGGCGGATGCTGTTCGCGGCGATGTTCTGCTATCTGTTTTTCTACACCGGGCGGCAGACCTTCGGTTTCGCCATTCCCGGCATCCAGGCCGAGTTCGGCGTCACCAAGGAAGCGCTGGGCTGGGCCAGCGCGGCGCTCTTGTGGTGCTACGCGGTCGGGCAGGCCATCAACGGCAATCTCGGCGACAAGTTCGGTGGCCGCCGCGTGATGAGCGCGGGCGCGATCCTCTCCTTCATCATGAATTGGGCGACCAGCCTTTCGACCGGGATCGTCAGCCTCACCGCGTTCTGGGGCATCAACGGCTATTTCCAGTCGATGGGATGGGCGCCGGGAAGCCGGCTGCTGGCGAACTGGTGGGGCCGCCACGAGCGCGGCACGGTCTACGGGCTCTACACATTCGCGGCTGGTCTTGCCTCTGTGCTGTCGTTCGTCACCTCGCTGGTGGTGGTCGGCTATTTCCAGCTCGACTGGCGCTGGATCTTCCGCATCCCGGTGGTGCTGCTGCTGCTCGGCGGCATCGCGTTCTATCTGATCGCGCGCGAGAAGCCCGAGGACATGGGCTTTGCCTCGCCGCATGACGAGGCCGATGAGGTCGCCGCAACCGAAGCCGCGGTCGACGCCAACGAGGGCTCGCTCGCGCGCTACAAGGCGGTGCTGTCGAACTGGCGCCTGCTGGTCGCCGGCGTCTCGATCGGCTTCCAGAACGCGGCGCGCTACGGCCTGCTGGTGTGGGTGCCGGTGCACTTCCTCGGCAGCAACTGGGCCAAGGCCGGTGCGACCTCGGCGATCGATCCGCGCTGGATCAGCATCGCGCTGCCGGTCGGCATGGCGGTCGGCGCATTCAGCAATGGCTGGGTCTCGGACAAGGTGTTCGGCTCGCGCCGCTACCTCGCCATCGTGCTCTACATGGTGCTCGCCGCGGTCACCGCGCTGTGCATGTATGCGATCCCGACCACCGAGGTCTATCTCGGCATGACGGTGCTGTTCCTGTGCGGCTTCTTCACGTACGGCCCGCAATCCTCGTTCTGGGCGCTGTGCCCGGATCTGGTCGGCCACAAGCGGGCAGGGACCGCGACCGGCGTGATGAACTCCTTTGCCTATCTGTTCGCAGGTCTCGGCGAGCCGATCATCGGCCATGTCATGGACAAACATAACCAGACGTCGCTGGTGTTCCTCGTCGTCGCGGTTTGCGCGACGTCCAGCGCGGCGGTGGCGGCCTTCATCCGCCGCTGACAAGCGATTCCGCATCTGCAGCTTCACGACAGGTCCGCGCTCCCAACGGGAGCGCGGACCAACTCATTTTGGAATAAGCGAACCGCCGCTGCTGCGATCGATAGAGCCGCATCGCCGGGCCCCATTCCCTGAAATTGCCAGGCCCGAGCGGGTGACCTGACGCCCAATCTCTCATCACGGGCTGACCAAAATCAATGCATATGTTATTGAATAACGAGTGATATCAATATGATGAGATAAATTGCATGCAACATTCAAAATGTGCTTGTCGCGCCAGCCGCGTTGAAGCAGACTTCTCGCGGGGCAGCAGAGGCCAGCGACCTTCGAGGACGAGGGTCCCGCCAGGGGCAAAAACAATCTGCCGGCAGAGGAGCGAGCAATGAGCGATCAGGTGTCCACCATCGCAATGGCAGATACGGCGAAGCCGAGCGGCGTGCGCTGGAAGATCTTCCTGCTGATGCTGTTCCTGATCTCGATCAACTATATCGATCGCGCCTCGCTCTCGGTCGCAATGCCGGTCATCGCCAAGGAGTTCGATATCGATCCGGCGATGCAGGGCCTGATCCTGAGCTCGTTCTTCTGGACATACGCGCTGATGCAGGTGCCGGGCGGCATGCTCGCCGACCGCTTCAAGCCGCGCATCGTGATCGCAACGGCCACGCTGTTCTGGGGCTTCTTCCAGGCGCTGGCGGCGTTGTCGACGAGCTGGATGTTGCTGCTGTTGACCCGGCTGGGGCTCGGCGCGTCCGAAGCGCCGATCTATCCGGCCGGCGGCAAGCTCAACGCGATCTGGATGACGCAGACCGAGCGCGGCCGCGGCGCCACGCTGCTCGACGGCGGTGCGCCGCTCGGCGCAGCGCTCGGGTCGATCGTGATCGCGTGGCTGATGGCGGCGTTCAGCTCCTGGCGCGTGGCCTTCGTCATCGCCGGCGTCGGAACAATGCTGTGCGGCCTGTGGGCCTGGTACTACATCCGCAACGTGCCGCGCGAACATCCGTCGGTCAACGAAGCCGAGGCGCGCTATCTCGAGGAGGCGCATGCGATCGAGGACGCGGCGACGCCGCCGTCCTCCGGCGCAAGCTGGGTGGCGTATTTCCGCTTCCGCTCGGTCTGGTGCATGTGCCTCGGCTGGATGTTCTTCAACACCACGTTCTACGGGCTGCTGACCTGGATGCCGACCTATCTGTTCAAGGTGCACGGCTTCGACATCAAGGCGCTCGGCGGCGCATCCTTCATCATCTTCTTCTCAGGCTTCGTCGGCGAACTGGTCGGCGGCTGGATCGGCGACGGCTGGCGGGCGCGGGGCGGGACCCCTAACACCGTGTTCCGCACGCTGTTCGGCATCGCTGCGATCATGGCGACCGTCTCGATCTTCCTCGTCGCCTATGTCACCAACCCTGTTGTGGTCGTGGTGCTGCTGTCGACGACGCTGTTCTTCCTGCGTTGGTGCGGCATGTACTGGGCGATCCCGTCGGCGCTGGCGGGCCGCGGCAAGTCCGGCTTCCTCGGCGGCTGCATGAATCTCGGCGGTAACATCGCCGGCGTCACGACGCCCTTGATCGTCGGCTTCATCGTGCAGGCCACCGGCTCGTACTTCCTGGCACTGATGTATTTCGCCGCCGCGGGCATTGCGCTGTTGATCTGCTCGACCCTGATCGACTACAGCCGGAAGCTCCCGGTCTAAAACGGAGGCGGCCGAATCCGAAATTGGGTTCGGCCGGTTGATGAGGCCCGCGAATGACACGTTCCGTCCGGCTCGGCATGCTGACGCCGTCGTCGAATACCGCACTCGAGCCGATCACCTGCGCGATGCTGGCAGGGATCGGCGACGTCTCGGCGCATTTCTCGCGCTTCAAGGTGACGGAGATCGCGCTGTCGGAGGCGGCGCTGCGCCAGTTCGACGCCAGCGAGATCCTGCGTGCGGCAGAATTGCTGGCGCATGCCAAGGTCGATGTCATCGCCTGGAACGGCACTTCAGCCAGCTGGCTCGGCTTCGATCGCGACGAGAGCTTGTGCGAGCAGATTACGGCCGCGACCGGGATCAAGGCCTGCACCACGGTGCTGGCCTATCGCGACCTGCTGCGGCGGATTGGTGCCAAACGCATCGGCCTGGTGACGCCCTACCGCAAGGATGTCCAGGACAAGATCATCGCCAACTGGAGTTCGGAGGGGCTGCATTGCTTCGCCGAGCGGCATTTGTCGTTGCAGGACAATTTTTCCTTTGCCGAGGTCGGCGAGGCTGAGGTCGCACGGCTGATCGAGGAGGTGGTCCGCGAGGGCTGCGATGCCGCCGTCGTGCTCTGCACCAACATGCGCGGCGCGGGCGCCGCCGAGCGGCTGGAGCGCGGATTTGGCGTGCCGGTGCTGGATTCGATCGCGGTGACGCTGTGGGCGTGCCTCACGGCGGTGGGCTGCGATCCGTCGCGTGTCCATGGCTGGGGCAGCCTGTTCACAAACCCCGATTTGCGCGCAGCGACCGCGATCTCCGAACACAACGATGAAGGCGAGCGGTGACTGAAGCCAAGACCCAAGCCAAGACTGAAGCCAGGACCAAAGCCAAGGCGACCAGGCGCAACAAGGAACCCAAGCGCGCGATCACGGCGCTGCAACGGCGCCGGCTGCGCGTGCCGCGGGTCGGACTGCACGAGCAGGCGGCGGCGCGGCTGCGCACCATGATCGTGCGTGGCGAGCTGGCGCCCGGACAATCGCTCGGGGAGGCGGATCTGTCGGACGCGCTCGGCATTTCGCGAACCCCGCTGCGCGAGGCACTGAAGCAATTGGCGAGCGAAGGCCTGGTCGAGCTCAGGCTCAACCACAGCGCCGTGGTCGCGCCGTTCCGCCGCGCCGAGCTGAACGAGTTGTTCGAGGCCGTCAGCGGCATCGAGCGCTGTGCCGCCGAGCTCGCCGCCTTGCGCATGGAGGACGCCGATTTCGAACGGCTCGAGGCGCTGCAGGACAAGATCGAATGGCATCACGGCCGCGGCGAGCTGCGCGATTATTTCCAGACCAACCAGCTGATCCATTCGGCGATCGTCGGTTTTGCGCGTAACGCGGTGCTGAAGGCGACGCACGAGGCGCTGCTGGCGCGGGCCGAGCGCGCGCGCTTCTTTGCGCTGTCGGTGCTCGGGCGCTGGGATGAATCGGTGCGCGAGCACCAGGAGATTCTCGTCGCGCTGCGGGCGCGCGATGCGGCGCGGGCGGGACAGGTGCTGGCCCACCACGTGCGCCGCACCGGCGAGATCGTGGCCGAGACGCTGGATGGTAAGGGAGATGAGGCTGGAGAGCCGGACGCAGCTGCGAAGCTGCGCGGCCGCAAGGCGAGGAACGTTGCGACATGAAGATCCTGCTGCTCAATCCCAACACGACGGTTGGTGTGACTGATCTGCTCCATGCCGCCGGCAGCAAGGCTGCATCGGCCGGCACCGAGCTCGTGCCAGTCACGGCGGCGCGCGGCGTGCCCTATATCGCGACCCGCGCCGAGGCGCAGATCGGCGGCGCGATCGCGCTCGAGATGCTGGCCGAGGCCGGCCCCGGTATCGATGCCGCGATCATCGCCGCGTTCGGCGATCCCGGCCTGTTCGGCGCGCGCGAGCTCTTCTCACATCCCGTCGTGGGATTGGCCGAAGCCGCGATGCTCACCGCCTGCATGCTCGGCCGGCGGTTCGCGATCGTGACCTTCGCCGGCGCGCTGGCGCCCTGGTACGAGGAATGCGTCGCGATGCATGGGCTGAGCACGCGCTGCGCCGGCATCCGCACGCTCGATGGCAGCTTCCAGTCGATCTCCGACGTACAGGCCGAGAAGGAGGAGCTGCTGGTCGCGCTCGCCAACCAGGCGGTCGCGCAGGACGGCGCCGACGTCGTCATTCTGTCAGGCGCGCCGCTCGCCGGGCTCGCGGCAAAGGTCCGCGACCGCATTCCGGTGCCGGTGGTCGATCCGGTCGCGGCCGCCGTGCGCCAGGCAGAGACGCTTGCCGTGCTGAAGCCGCGCAAGGCGGTGGCCGGTACCTTCCGCCGTCCCGATCCGAAGCCGACGATCGGGCTCGCCGAGCCGCTTGCCGCAATCATCGAACATCGTTCATCGAAAGGGGGGACGGCCTGATGTCCTTCGACACCATCATCCGCGGCGGCACCGTGGTCACCGCTGCCGACACCTTTGCCTGCGACGTCGGAATCCGTGACGGCAAGATCACCGCGCTCGGTCACGATCTCGGCGATGCGGCTACCATCATCGACGCGACCGACCGGCTGGTGCTGCCCGGCGGCATCGACAGCCACGTCCATTTTGCCCAGCCGTCGGGTGACGGCATCGTGATGGCCGACGGCTTTGCCAGCGGCACCCGCTCGGCGGCGTTCGGCGGCAACACCACCGTGTTGCCGTTCTGCCTGCAGGAGAAGGGCCAAACGCTGCGCGAGGCGCTGAAGCACTATCATTCGCTGGCCGAAGGCGAATGCCACGTCGACGTCGCCTTCCATCTGATCGTCACCGATCCGACCGAGCATGTCTTGGGTCAGGAGCTGCCGGCGCTGGTCGAGGACGGTTACACCTCGCTGAAGGTCTTCATGACCTATGAGGGGCTGGCGCTGTCGGACCGCGAACTGCTCGAGACCATGTCGGTCGCGCGCGAGACCGGCGCCATGCTGATGGTGCATGCGGAGAACTTCGATGCAATCCGCTTCCTCACCGACCGGCTGGAACGCGCCGGCAACACCGCGCCGCGCTTCCATGCCACCTCGCGACCGATCCCGGTCGAGCGCGAGGCCACCCATCGCGCCATCTCGCTGTCGGAGCTTGTCGACGTGCCGATCATGATCGTGCATGTCTCGAACCGCGAGGCGATGGACGAAATCCGGCGCGCCCAGCAGCGGGGCTTGCGGGTGATGGGCGAAACCTGTCCGCAATATCTTGTCCTGACCGAGAAGGATCTCGATCAGCTCAACATGGAAGGCGCGAAATACGTCTGCTCGCCGCCGCCGCGCGACGTCGCCAGCCAGCAGGCGTGCTGGGAAGGCTTGCAGCAGAAAGTGTTCTCGGTGTTCTCGTCGGACCACTGCCCGTTTCGCTACGACGATCCGAACGGAAAGCTCGCGCCGAAGGGCCGCACCAGCTTCCGCTGGGTGCCGAACGGAATCCCCGGCGTGGCGACGCGGCTGCCGATCCTGTTCTCCGAAGGCGTGGTGAAGGGGCGTATCGACCTCAACAGCTTCGTCGCGTTCAGCGCTACCAACCACGCCAAGATCTACGGCCTCTATCCACGCAAGGGCACGATCGCGGTCGGCTCCGATGCCGACATCGCGCTGTGGGATCCGAAGCGCAAGGTGACGATCCGCCACGAACTGATCCATGACGGCTCGGACTACACGCCCTATGAAGGGCTCGAGGTCACGGGCTGGCCGGTGCTGACCATGGTGCGCGGCAAGGTGGTCGTCGATGACGGCGCCCTTGTCGGCAGCAAGGAGCACGGCACATATCTGCCGCGTGCCAAACCTCCGTCGGGGGCGACCATCCCGTAATACGCCAAGGAAGTAACCGCAAAGCAAGAAGGCTGGAGGCCACCATGCCCTACGCGACGACAGATGATGGTGTGCGGCTCTATTTCGAGGAGACCGGATCGGGCCATCCGGTGATCCTGGTCCATGAGTTCGCCGGCGATTTGCGCAGCTACGAGGCGCAGATGCGGCACTTCGGCAAGCGCTTCCGGACCATCGCCTACAATGCGCGCGGCTTTCCGCCGTCCGATGTGCCGGAGCAGGTCTCGTCCTATTCGCAGGCGCGTGCCGCCGACGATATCCTGGCGGTGCTCGATCACATCGGTGCGCCGAAGGCGCATATCGTCGGCCTGTCGATGGGCGGCTTTGCGACGTTGCATTTCGGATTGCGCCACCCGACACGAGCGCTGTCGCTGTGCATCGGCGGCTGCGGCTACGGCGCCGAGCTCGACAAGCGCGAGACGTTTCGCGCCGAGGCCGACGTGATCGCGGGCATGATCCTTAAAGAAGGCATGCCGGCCTTCGCCGAGCGCTACGCCTACGGGCCGACGCGCGTGCAGTACGAGAACAAGGATCCGCGCGGTCACGCTGAGTTCAAGCGCATGCTGGCCGAGCATTCGGCGGTCGGATCGGCCAATACCCAGCAGGGCGTACAGAAGGAGCGGCCCTCGCTCTACACGCTGGTCGACGAGATGAAGCGCATCAATGTGCCGACGCTGATCATCACCGGCGACGAGGATTGGCCGTGTCTGTTGCCGGGCATTCTGATGAAGCAGAGTATCCCGTCGGCCGCGCTTGCGGTGATGCCGAACTGCGGCCATGCCATCAACATCGAGGAGCCCGACGAATACAACCGCATCGTCGGCGATTTCCTCTCGCAAGTCGAAAGCGGCCGCTGGCCGCAGCGCGATCCGCGCGCCGTCAGCGCCTCGATCACGGGGATGAAGGGCTAGGCTCGCCGCTCTGCGGCCAAGATCACGGCGTCGGCACCGGCGGGGATGCGCATCGGGCTCGACGGATCGGTCACCGCGCGCCACACCGCTTCGGCCACGTCCTTTGCAAAGGTGACAGGCCCCGCTTCACCAAAGCTTGCGAACACGCTCTTGACGAGGTCGGCATAGGCTTCGTGGTCGAGACCTTGCACACGGGTGCGTGCGGTATCGCCGAACCGGGTCTCCGGCGAACGACCCGGTAGCACCAGGCAGGCGCGCACGCCGAACTGCGCAAGCTCCAGCGCCATCGACTCGGTGAACGCGTTCACCGCCGCCTTTGTCGCGGTGTAGGACGCGATCAGCGGGATCGATTTTAGCGTCACAGTCGAGGTGACGTTGACGACAACGCCGGACCGGCGCTGCCGGAACTGCGGCAGTACGGCCTGCGTCAAGGCCATCGTGCCGAACGTATTGGTCTCGAACAGCTCGCGGATCGTCGCCATCGGCGTGGCCTCGAAAGGCGAGGCCGCGCCAAAGCCCGCATTGTTGACCAGGGCGTCGATCGGTCCCGCGGCCTCGACGGCCCGGCGGATGCTCTCGGGATCGCTGACGTCGAGCGCAAGCACGCGCAGATGCGCCGATCGCGGTAGCACATCTTCGCGCGGCGTGCGCATGGTGGCTACGACATTCCAGTCGCGGTCGAGAAAGTATTTCGCGGTCTCGAGGCCGAAGCCGGACGAGCATCCGGTGATCAGGATGGTGTTCATGGTGTTCTTTGCGGCTCCTGGAAGTGATTTGACGATACAGACGATAGGTGTCAGTGGCCGGACCCTCTATATTTGACAGTCCAAGAGTCATTTGCAGGAGTCCGGATATGATCGACCCGCTTGCAGAGGTCGTCACGCTGCTGCAGCCGAGCGCAGGGTTCTCGAAGGCGGTAGTCGGCGCCGGGGCGTGGCAAGTCCGCCGCTCCGATGTCGGGCACCCTTTTTATTGTGTGGTGCTCGAGGGCGGGTGCCGGCTTGAGGTCGACGACGACCAGACAATCGAGCTGGGCGCGGGCGATTTCATCCTGATGCCGGCGGCTCACGACGTTGCGATGTCCAGCCTCGCGCCGCCTCCCGGGGCGAGTGCCGTCACCCCTCCCGTCGCGCTCGCCACCGGAGAGTTCAGAATCGGGGACCAGCACGGCCCGACCGATCTGCGGATGCTGGTCGGCCATTGCAGCTTCGGCTCGCCGGACGCGGGCCTCCTGGTGTCGCTGCTTCCCGCACTGGTGCATGTGCGCGGCGAACCGCGGCTCGCTACCCTGATGCAGTTCGTGCGGGACGAATTCCGCGAACGGCGTCCCGCACGCGAAGTCGTTCTGGCACGTCTGCTCGAGGTTCTCCTGATCGAAGCGCTACGCTCCACGGCCGGCACCGCTGCGTCGCCCGGCTTGGTGCGCGGGCTCGCCGACGAGCGCCTCGCCGTTGCGATCCGGCGGATGCATGAGAGCCCGACGAGGACGTGGACCGTCGCGCAATTGGCGAAGGAGGCGGCACTGTCGCGCTCTGCCTTCTTCGAGCGGTTCAGCCGCGCCGTCGGCGTTGCACCGATGGAGTATCTGCTGGCCTGGCGCATGGCGATGGCCAAGAACATGCTGCGTCAGAGCGAAAGCGGCATCGCCGAAATCGCAGAGCGCGTCGGCTACGGTTCGGCGAGCGCGTTCAGCGTTGCGTTCGCGCGCCACGTCGGACGGTCGCCGGCACAATACGCGCGCGAGCAAATCGGCTCATGACGCGCGTCTCGCGTCATCGAGATCAAGAACGATTCAATCATCACTCGCTAGTGCTGCAACCGAAGCGTCACTCGAAGCGCGCGATGATGAGTCATTGTAACGAAGTGTTGCTCGCAAAAAACTTACACAGGGCTGTCATCGGCAGTGGCTAACTTGTCACAGGTCGACGTCACAAATCTGTAAAATCAAGGGGCACTACGGTGAAAGCCAAATTTCTTTCGACGGTCGGAGTCTGTCTGATCGCCGCGACTGCGGTTATGTGCGGTGCCGCGGCTCAGGACGACAATCGCGGCGATGATCATCATCCGCACCACATTCACACGCAAACTCCGATCAAGCATCTCGTCGTCATCTTCAACGAGAACCGCTCGTTCGATCATTATTTCGCAACGTATCCGAACGCCGCGAACCCGACCGGCTCGATTCCGTTCACTGCGAAGCCGCATACGCCGAAGGTCAACAACCTCGCCAACGCCAATCTGCTGACCAACAACCCGAACCTCAATCCGGCCAACGGCACGGGGGCGACTAATCCGTTCCGCCTCGACCGCACCCAGGCCAACACGCGCTCGCAGAACCACGCCTACACGCCCGAGCAGCAGGCGGTCGACAACGGCAAGGAAGATCTGTTCCCGAAATTTACGGGTCGCGGCACCGCCGGCGGCGTCGGCGCCTTCGGCAACAACGGGCAGGTGATGGGCTATTTCGACGGCAACACCGTCACCGCGTTCTGGAATTATGCCCAGAACTTCGCGATGAGCGACAATAGCTGGACCGACACCTTCGGTCCGTCGACGCCGGGCGCGCTCGAGGTGATCTCCGGCCAGACCAACGGCGCGCAGAACATCATCGGCACGTCAGCGTCGATCGCCGATGGTCAGGGCGGCCTGACGCTGATCGGCGACACCGACCCCGCTTACGACGCCTGCTCGAGCGCGACCAGCCAGGTCCTGATGACCAGCAAGAACATCGGCGACCTGCTCAATGCCGAGCACATCAGCTGGGGCAGCTTCATGGGCGGCTTCGATCTGACGCTCAAGAACACCAACGGCACCACCAACTGTGCCCGCAGCACCTTCTCGAGCAACGTCAACGGCACCATCGTGGACTACATCCCGCACCACGCCTGGTTCCAGTACTACAAGTCGACCGCCAACCCGACCCATGCGCGGCCGAGCTCGGTGGACGCGATCGGCCACACCTACGTTCCCGGCAGCAAGACGGTCGATCCGGCCAATCACGCCTACGACCTCGAGGATTTCTACGCTTCGGTGAAAGCCGGCGACTTCCCGGCCGTCTCTTACATCAAGATGCCGGCCTATCAGGATGGTCATCCCGGCAACTCCGATCCGCTCGACGAGCAGGCGGGCAATGTCGAGCTGATCAACTTCCTGCAGAAGCAGAAGGAGTGGGGCGAGACCGCTGTCATCATCACCTATGACGACTCCGACGGCTGGTACGACCATCAATACGTTGCGCCGACCAGCGCGTCGTATGATCCGACCGCCGATCAGGTCAACGGTCCTGGCCAGTGCGGCCTCGGTATCGGCAAGCAGACGCAGCCGAAGGGCCTCAACGGCCAGCCGGTGAACGGCCGCTGCGGCCCTGGCACGCGCATCCCGTTCCTGGTGATCTCGCCGTTCGCCAAGAAGAACTTCGTCAGCCACACCCGCATCTCGCAGGCGTCGGTCGTGCGCTTCATCGAAGACAACTGGCTGCACGGCCAGCGTCTCGGCGGCGGATCGTTCGACGACAGCGTCGAATCGATCGCGGATCTGTTCGACTTCGACCATGGTCACGATCACGACGGCGACGATCGGCAGAACAAGCTGTTCCTCGATCCGACAGCCGGCACGGTCATCGTCAGCCCGTCTGACGATCATCACCATCACTAGCGCTCTGGGATAACTGGACGACATATGAACGGCCGCATGTTGTGGCTTCTCGGCGCCGGCCTGCTCTGCATGGCCGGCGCCGTTGCGGCTGTCGAGACACGAGGGCTTCCGGGGACCAATCCGAACCCGGTGCAGCTCCGGCGTCCGCCGGTCGCTCCCCTGTCCGGCATGGCCCAGCTCGGCCAGAAGATCTTCTTCGACGCGTCGCTGTCCTCGTCGGGCGCCTTGTCGTGCGCCTCCTGTCATAGTCCCGACCACGCCTACGGTCCGCCCAATAATGCGGCGGTGATGCTCGGCGGACCCGCGCAATCCCGACAAGGGACGCGCGCCGTGCCGGGCCTGACCTATCACGAGCGCCAGCCGAATTTCAGCATCGGGCCCGAGAAGGACGAGGACGACACCGTCGTCGACTTCGCGCAACTGGCCGCGGCAGGCCAGCAGGCCGCGCGCGCCAGGAAGGTCGCGACCGGCACGGCTGCGTCTGCGGTCAACATCGTGCCGCAGGGCGGACTGTTCTGGGACGGTCGCGCCGATACGCTGCAGGACCAGGCGATCTTCCCGCTGCTCGATCCCAATGAGATGGACGGCGGCAGCGTCGAGGTGGTGGCGCAGAAGCTGCGTCAGGCGAGCTATGCGCCGCGCTTTGCCGAACTGTTCGGCGCCGGCGTTTTCGACAATACGCGGCTGCTGATCTCGGAAGCGATGTTCGCGGTCGCGCGCTATCAGGTGGAGGAGCCGAGCTTCCATCCCTACAGCAGCAAGTTCGACTACTGGCTGGAAGGCAAGGCGCGGCTGAGCGAGAGCGAGCTGCGCGGCCTGCAATTGTTCAACGATCCGGACAAGGCCAATTGCGGCGGCTGCCATACGTCGGCGCCGACCCGTGACGGCCTGCCGCCGCTGTTCACCGACCACCAGTATGAGGCGCTCGGCGCGCCACGCAACGCCGCACTCGGCAACAATCGCGATCCCGATTATTTCGATCTCGGGGTTTGCGGCCCGTATCGCACCGATGTTGCCGAGCAGACGCAATATTGCGGGATGTTTCTGACGCCGAGCTTGCGCAATACGGCAACGCGCCGCGTATTCTTCCACAACGGCGTCTTCACGAGCCTCGAGCAGGTGCTCGATTTCTATAACTTCCGCGATACCAATCCGGACAAGGTGTACCCGCGCGCGGCCGACGGAACGGTGCGGAAATACGACGATCTGCCGGAGAAACATCACGGCAATGTCGACGTCAGCGATCCGCCCTTCGAGCGCCATCCGGGCGACACGCCCGCGATGACGGCGAAGGATGAAGCCGACATCATCGCCTTCCTGAAAACGTTGACCGACGGCTACCAGCCCGAGCGGTGAGCCGTCGCCATCGCCCGTTGCGGAACCGATACGTGAGTTGGCAGGTCTTCCCCATGCGCGCATAATGGCCGCATGAATGTCGTCGAAGGCAACGGTGCCAAAATCCCAGCGATCGGCCTCGGCACATGGGAACTGCGCGGGCGGACCTGCGCTCGTATCGTCGAGCAGGCGCTGCGGCTCGGTTACCGGCACGTCGACACCGCGCAGATTTACGACAATGAGCGCGAGGTGGGCGAGGGGCTGCGCGCATCCGGCGTCAAGC